>CAHJWK010000024.1 GCA_903642275.1 Chitinophagaceae bacterium | reverse complement strand
ATGCGGGACTTTGTATATAGATGGGTTAGTAAGTAATGTGAAAATAAATTTCACATCACAATATTAGATATAGTTTTCGCTTACACAAAAAAAAATCTAAAGAATTTTATTCACAATTTTATTTATTGATGTGAATTGCATTATGTAAAAAATTAAAAGTAAAATTCAAAACATAAAATCTCAACATTCAATAACGTGTTATAAAAATTATTGATGATGATTCATCGCATAACAACAGCTTAACTTTGATGCATAAAATTATACAATGAAGTTTCAACAACCTGTTTCAACAAAATGGATCGCTGATTTAATAAACGCTGAAACCATTGGCAGCACTGCATTACAGGCTTATGGTATAAATGAATTACATAAAGTTGAACATGGTGATTTGTGTTTTGTTGATCATCCAAAGTATTATTATAGGTGTTTAAACAGTGCAGCATCACACATCATCATTAACACGAAAGATGTAACCATACCTGAAGGAAAAGATTTGCTTGTTGTTGATGATCCTTTTGAAGCTTACTTAAAAATTATAAATCATTTCAGGCCATTTCATGCAACGCAACAATTGCAAAATGAAAATGCAATTGTTGGTGAAGGAACTGTTATCATGCCGAATGTGTTTATTGGTGTTGATGTAAAGATTGGTAATAACTGCATCATTCATCCGAATGTGATGTTGCTGGATTATACAGAGATTGGCGATAACGTTATCATACAATCAGGAACTGTTATCGGCAGTGATGCATTTTATTACAACACAAAAAAGAACCGTGATGTATGGTATAAAAAAATGCAGAGCTGCGGTAATGTTATTATTGAAGATGATGTGGAGATTGGTGCTAACTGTACCATTGATCGTGGTGTAACTGCATCAACACAAATTGGTAAAGGAACGAAGATGGATAATCTTGTGCACATTGGTCATGATACTATGGTTGGAAAGAATTGTTTGTTTGCAGCACAGGTTGGTATTGCCGGCGCCTGTGTTATTGAAGATGGCGTAACACTCTGGGGGCAGGTTGGTGTAAGTAAAACATTAACCATTGGTGAGAACGCTGTTATACTGGCGCAAAGCGGTGTGCCTTCATCACTGGATGGCAATAAAATATATTTCGGTTATCCGGCTGTTGAAGCACAGTCAAAACGTAAAGAATTAGTTTGGATTAAACGCATACCTGAAATATGGGAGAAGTTGAAACAGCTTACTTCAGGTAAATAAATTCATAAGAACTGTTGCTGTAATTTATAATTAAACTACTCTCTAAAAATTTACAACAATGTTGCAAATAAAATTTACCTTAGTTTTGTTGCAATGAACTTCATGCGTAAAAAGTGGATACAAAAAACAAGCGCTTATTTTTTATTGACGCTGTTTGTATTTATTCATGCAGTTAAAATCTTACATACACACGATTACTCTTACACTTTTTACAACACTGAAAATAAAAATGCAGCTATTTTAAAAGCAGGTTTCACATGTGCCATCTGTGATTTTCAAATTGCAAAAGACAGCGATGCAGAGTATGCAACGCTGAATATTTCAACGCCTTTACATTTTATAACCGCTTATTATAATTATACATCACTTCAGCTTCATGCGTTTTCAATTTCGTCTTCTATAAGAGGGCCTCCTTCCATTATCTTATAACTCTTTCGTTTGCTTCTTACATATTGCTTGATCATCATGATCATTTTTAATGGCATTGATGCCAACTAAATTTTTACAATGAAAATCTTAAGCAGATTAATATTCTTTATTTGGATCTTGATCTTTATAAATCAAAAAGCAACAGCACAGGTTAGCACCTCAACTAATAAAAGAGCCAGTTCATTATTATCCGGATATATAACAAGCAACGAGGATAGTTCAAAGCTTGCTAAAGCATCTGTATATATTCCTGATTTGAAGCTTGGCACTGTTGCCGATGCGAATGGCTATTATCATTTTAGTAGTCTTCCGTCAGGAAATTATCTCGTTGAAGTAAGTTTTATCGGTTTTAAAAACACATCTGAAAATGTATTTTTAAACGGTAACACAACGCATGATTTTAAGCTGGCAGTAAGCGTTACTGAAGAAAGCCCTGTTGTTGTTACCGGCCTTTCGCAGGCCACGCAGGTAAAGCGCAGCCCCGTACCGATTGTTGCAGTAAGCCATAATTATCTTGCCACAAATGTGAACACAAATATTATTGATGCCATTGCAAGAGTGCCCGGCGTTAATGCAATAACAACAGGGCCAAATGTTTCAAAGCCAATCATACGCGGCCTCGGTTATAACAGGGTGCTTACATTATATGATGGCATCAGGCAGGAAGGCCAGCAATGGGGCGATGAACATGGTATTGAAGTAGATCAGTACAGCGTTGATAAAATTGAAATCATCAAAGGGCCTTCCAGCTTAACGTATGGCTCTGATGCATTAGCAGGTGTTGTAAATCTTATCCCGTATCAGCCTGCGCCGGAAGGTAAAATGATTGGTGAAGTGTTGGGCGAATATCAAACCAACAATGGCATGTTTGGCGGCTCAGCAATGCTGGGCGCTACAAAAAATGGCTTTGAATGGATGGCAAGAGTGTCTCATAAACAAGCTACCAATTACCGTGATAAAATTGATGGCAGGGTTTTTAATACAGCATTCAGTGAAACCGATGCAAGCCTTATGCTAGGTTTACACCGAAGGTGGGGTTATACACATTTGAATCTTTCTATGTTTAATGACCTGCAGGAAATTCCTGATGGCAGCCGTGATTCTGCAACGCGCCAGTTTACAAAACAAATTACAGAAGAAGATACTGTTAGGCCAATAGTTACGCCGGATGAACTTACATCTTATAAAATAACGCCACTACATCAGCATGTGCAACATTACCGTGCTTATTCAGCAAATACTTTTATTATTGGTGCAAGCAAGCTTGATGTGAACCTTGGTTTTCAGCATAGTGAGCGCCAGGAATTTTCGCATCCGCAACTGCCTGATGTTGCAGGCTTGTATTTATTGCTTAACACATTTACGTATGATGTAAAATATCATCTTCCAACTTTTAATGGGTGGAATCTGACATTTGGCATTAATGGTTTGTATCAACATAATAGTGTAACCAAGGGAACTGAATTTGTTATTCCAACATATCATCAGTTTGATATAGGCCCGTTTGCATTTGTAAAAAAAACCGCAGGCAAATTTGATTTTGCAGGCGGCGTTCGGTTTGACAGCCGCTCATTTTCAAACCAGCAATTATATACAAAACCCAATGCTGTAACTGGTTTTGATATGCCTGTTAATGGCTCAGATACTGCTGGTGCAGACAAACCATTTTATAATTACAAGCATACTTTTTCGGGAGCTTCCGGCAGCATTGGCGCAACCTATAACATAACAGATAAACTTGCCTTTAAAGCTAATATTGCAAGAGGCTTTCGTGCGCCAAATATTGCAGAAATTTCTGCAAACGGTGTGCATCCGGGAACGAATCTTTATCAAATAGGCAATTCAAATTTTAAACCTGAATTTAATGTTCAGGAAGATGTTGGCTTATCATATTCTTCTAAGTATTTTGTTTTAGAATTTAGCCTGTTCAATAATGTGATATCAAATTATATTTTTAATCAAAAGCTTGTAACCAGCACTGGTGCAGATTCTGTAATTGTTGACGGTAATCAAACGTTTAAATTTCAACAAGGCAAAGCAGATTTATATGGCGGGGAAATAAGCGTAGATATTCATCCTATCAAGCCGCTTCATTTTGAAAATACATTTTCATTAGTGTATGGTTTAAATAAAGATGTTCCTGAAAAGCAGAAATCTGACAGTAACAAATATTTGCCGTTTATTCCACCACCACATGGCGTTTCAGAACTAAGATATGATTTCAATTCAAAGCTGCATCATATTGCTAATGGTTTTATAAAAGCACAGGTTGCCTACTATGCTGCGCAAAACAGGGTATATCTTACTGACAACACTGAAACCTCCACACCAGGTTATACTTTGTTTAATGCAGGTGTTGGTGCAGGCTTTACCAATAAGCATAATAAAACCATTTTCAATTTGTATATGATGGGAAATAATTTATTTAATACGGCATACCAGGATCATTTAAGCCGCTTAAAATATTTTGAGTTTTATAGTTATTCGCCTAACGGTCATTATGGTATTTATAATGAAGGCAGAAATATTGTTTTTAAAATTGATTTTCCTATAGACCGCGATTTAAAATAATTTCTTTGTGAATGACTGCAGTGCATGATTTGCGCTGCAGTTTTTATTCATCAGTTTTAATAACATAATTTATTCGCAATCATTGTGGGCTCGTCCACTGTCATTGTGGGCTCACGACTTGCATTTCAAAGCCACGGACAATCATTGTTGAATCACAAACTATAATTTCAACTAAACATCAGCCAAAACATATTCTTTAACCGCTTTATGCATTCTTGTAAGAAAAACAAGCATTTCTTCCATATTGTTTACATCATTCACCACCAGCAAAAAATTTTTGCTAACCTGCTTTAACCTTGCTTTGTTGGTTGATGTTTGCAAATACTGCATAATGTTCTTAAACACATCACTCTCAAAAAACGGAGAATCATTTTTATTGATGAAATAGCAGCGGAGTGTTTGGTATTTTAGTGTCATCTTTTCAAAACCCATCTCAACAGCAGCCCAACGGCAACGTACTGTTGTAATTAAATCTTTTACTTCGTTTGGAAGCGGGCCAAACCTGTCAAGCAATTCTTTCTCAAACGCCTGTAAATCTTTTTCCTTTTCGCAATTATCCAACCTTGTATATAATGATAAACGTTCTGTAATGCTTTCCACATAATCATCAGGAATCAAAATCTCAAGGTCGGTGTCAATAGTACAATCGCTTACAAAATCATCCTGCTTGCTTATCTCTTCTTTAAATACATCTTTAAATGATGTGCGTTTTAATTCGCGAATGGCTTCATCTAATATTTTCTGGTAAGTTTCAAACCCAATATCAGCCATAAAACCTGTTTGTTCGCCACCCAGTAAGTTTCCCGCACCACGAATATCAAGGTCACGCATTGCAATCTGAAAGCCGCTTCCCAACTCGCTGAACTGCTCGAGTGTTTGTAAACGCTTTCTTGAATCAGTTGGCAATGTTGACATTGATGGCGCAAACAAATAACAAAATGCTTTCCGGTTACTTCTTCCTACACGGCCACGCAACTGGTGCAGATCACTTAAGCCAAATTGGTGAGCATTATTAATGATGATCGTATTTACATTCGGAATATCAACGCCGCTTTCAACAATATTTGTTGAGACAAACACATCATACTTCCTGTCAATAAAATCAAGCAAACGTTCTTCAAGCTGGTCGCCCTCCATTTGTCCATGCGCAAACGTGATGCTTAAATCAGGACAAAGGCTTTGTATCAGCGCACTCATTTCAGCCAAGCCATGCACACGGTTATGAATAAAGAAAACCTGTCCGCCACGTTCTGTTTCATAATAGATCGCTTCCCGAATGGCATCTTCATTAAACATCAGCACTTCGGTTTGTATTGGCTGGCGGTTTGGTGGCGGCGTGTTAATAATGCTTAAATCTCTTGCGCCCATCAAACTAAATTGCAACGTACGTGGAATTGGCGTTGCCGTCAGCGTTAAACAATCAACTGTAGCTTTTAATGTTTTAAGTTTCTCTTTATGTGCAACACCAAACTTTTGCTCTTCATCAATAATCATTAAACCTAAATCTTTAAACTTCACTGTGTTTGCAAGCAAACCATGCGTGCCGATGATAATGTCAACTTTGCCTTCTTCAACTTTTTTAAGTGTTTCTTTTTTTTCTTTGGCTGATTTAAAGCGGTTGATATAATCTATTGTTACAGGAAAATCTTTTAAGCGTTCACTGAACGTTTTATAATGCTGAAACGCAAGTATCGTTGTTGGTACAAGAACCGCTGCCTGCTTTCCATCAACGCATGTTTTAAACGCTGCGCGAATGGCAATTTCGGTTTTGCCAAAACCAACATCACCACAAATCAAACGATCCATTGGAGATGCGCTCTCCATATCTCTCTTTACATCTTCCGTTGACTTTGCCTGGTCTGGCGTGTCTTCATAAATGAAAGATGCTTCCAGTTCGGTCTGCATGTAATTATCCGGTGTATGTGCAAAGCCAAGCTGCGCCTTACGTTGAGCGTACAGCTTAATTAAATCAAATGCAATCTCTTTAACCTTTACCTTGGTTTTTTCTTTCAGCTTGTTCCAAACATCACTGCCCAGCTTATTTACTTTTGGCGCTGTGCCTTCTTTGCCTGTGAACTTTGAAATTTTATGTAATGAATTGATGTTTACGTACAAGATGTCTCCATCTTTATAAATTATTCTTACAGCTTCCTGCAGCCTTCCATTCACTTCTAATTTTTGCAAACCACTGTATGTGCCAACACCGTGATCTATGTGTGTAACAAAATCACCCGGCTGCAATTCTTTTAAAGTGCGCAGTGTAAGTGCTTTGTTTTTATTATAAGCTTGTTTAACTCTGTATTTATGATAACGCTGAAAGATTTGATGATCTGTATAACAAACAACTTTTAAATCATCATCAATAAAACCTTCATGTATAGAAGTGGCAACTGGCGTGAATTGTATTTCTGTATTCAGATCATTAAAAATTGTATTTAATCTTTCAAGCTGCTTTGCCTGTTCAGCAAAAACATACAGATCATAACCTTTGCTTTCGTGTGCTTTTAAATCTTTAATCAGCAAATCGAACTGGCGGTTAAAAGCAGGTTGCGGTTTTGTGTTAAGTTCAATTTCAAAGTTTGAAAGATGCGGCTTGTAACCAAATTCAACCAAATGATGATTATTAATTTGCCTTTCTAAAGTTGTAGCCGGAACAAAATCTTTTAGCTGGACATGTTTTAAAATCGTTGTGTCATCATCAATATCTTCATCTTTTAAAACACTTGTTTTGTTATCTTCGATGAAATCGCCAAGCTGTTCTTCCTGTTCATTTATCGTTTCTTTTATTACATCCCAATCTTTAATCCACACAACAGTTTGTTCAGATATAAATTCAAGCAAAGAAATTTTATCATCGCTTTCAAATTGCGTTTCAACATTTGGAATAATAGAAACCTGTAACAGCTTTCTTTCACTCAACTGGCTTTCAGGATCGAATATTCTAATGCTGTCAACATCATTACCAAACAATTCAACGCGGTATGGTTTTTCATTTCCAAAAGAATAAATATCCAGAATGCCACCACGCAAAGCAAATTGTCCGGGTTCGTAAACAAAATCAGTCCGCTCAAAACCATACATCACAAATAGCTCAAGCAGGCTGTCAAGGTTAAGCGTGTCATTTGTTTTTATATGAATGATATTGCTGCTCAGCGTTTTTGAGAGCACTACTTTTTCAAACAACGCTTCAGGATAAGTTATAATAATTCCGCTTGGCGCGACAGACAATTTTGTAAGTGCTTCGGTGCGCAACATAACATGGCTGCTGTTGAGTTGCCTGAAATCTTGTTTGTTTTTGAACGATGAAGGAAAATAAAAAAGATTCAATGCCTGCGTTAGATTCTCCAGCGTGTTATGAAAATATGCCGCCTCTTCCGCATCATTCAAAACAACCAAATGTGTTGACGCATTATTTTTTTTGTCTGATTGATATTTTTCAAACAATGCTGCCAGCACAAACTCTGCACAGCTGCCCTGTAAATTTTTTAGAAAGATTTTTTGTGTGTCGGCAAAAGATAGCCTGTCCGCCAAATAAAAAAGGCGGGGATGTTGTTTGTACTTATTCAGCAACTCACCCAGGTTCATAAACAGGTGCAAATTTATAATAGCTAATTCTAAAAAATAAATAAAGAGTAATTATTAACTGATTTGAATTTGTATCTTACTTAAAATTTGCTATGCCAGAGCCTTGGAGAACAGGAAAGTTCATCAGGATAGAAAAAACAACTACCCTGACATGGCGATTCTGGATTAAAATTCCTGGGGTTTCAGTATTTAATTTTAAACCCGGGCAATTTGTAACACTTGATTTGCCTATTGCAGATAAACCTAATAAGCGCTGGCGCAGTTATTCCATTGCATCACATCCTGACGGAACAAATATAATTGAACTTGTTATTGTTTTATTGGAAGGAGGTTTAGGTACTTATTATTTATTTAATTACGTTCAAGTTGGTACAGAAGTGCCTTTACGGGGACCCCAAGGTGTGTTTACTTTACCTGCAATCATTGACAAAGATCTTTTTTTCATCTGTACCGGAACCGGTATTGCACCTTTTCGTTCTATGACAAAATATATCCAGCTGCACAATCTTCAACATAAAAATATTTATTTGATTTTTGGTTGCCGCAAGTTTTGTGATAGCTTATATGCAGAAGAATTAAACGAGTTGAGCTGTAAGCTTGAAGATTTTTATTATATACCAACCTATTCCAGGGAAAACAAAGAGAATGATGCGATTAAGCATGGATATGTTCATGCCATTTATAAAAATATACTTGCAAACAACAAACCAGACGCAAGTTTTTATTTATGCGGATGGAAAGATATGATTGATGAAGCAAGACAAAACATTATAGCAATAGGCTATGATAAAAAAAGCATTCGCCTGGAACTATATGGTTAGGAAACTTTTAGATTTTGGTCTTTTGTTTTATGAGTTATTAACTCAAAATCCTGATGCAGATTGTTTTTTTCAGCCTTATAATCTGCAATTCTTTTTTCTAAAGAAAGAATGCGGGAATGGCTTGCCAGCATTTCATCTTCAAGTTGTAGAATTCTTTTGCGTTGCTTTTTAGCAACTATTGTTTTCGAAAAAAGTCCTATTACTAAACCTGTAATCGCAAAAAAAATGGGTATAATTAACGGATTAGAATTGATATCAAAAAGCAGTGTAGTTGTCATAAAGATTAAAAATTAATATTTTGAATACGGAAACAATTATTATTTATACGAGATAGGTTGCCACTAAGTTTACCCAACCATAAATATACATATTTGATATTTATAGTATTACTGATGCTTTTAGTTTATTGTTAATCTCGCTTATACTTATCCTTTCCTGTTTCATTGTATCTCTATACCTTATAGTTACAGTGTTATTTTCTTTTGTTTGATGATCTATAGTTACACAATATGGTGTACCGATAGCATCCTGCCTTCTATAACGTTTACCGATAGTATCTTTTTCCTCATAAAAGCATTTAAAATGTGGTTTGCATTCATTAATTAATATTCTTGCAATTTCAGGTAATCCATCTTTTTTTATCAATGGCAACACGGCTAATTTTACAGGTGCTAATTTCTCAGGAATATTTAAAACTATACGACTGTCTTTTGTGCCATCTTCTTTAGTAATTGTTTCTTCATTATAGCTATGTGATAAAATAAGTAGGAACATTCTATCAAGGCCAATAGAAGTTTCTATTACATAAGGTATATAATGCTGGTTGATTTCAGTATCAAAATAAGTGAGCTTTTTATTGCTGTATTTCTGGTGCTGTGTTAAATCATAATCTGTTCTTGAATGGATGCCTTCTACTTCTTTAAAACCAATTGGAAACTCATACTCAATATCTAACGCTGCATCAGCATAATGCGCAAGCTTTGTATGATTATGAAACTGGTATTTTTCCTGCGAAATACCTAAACTCAAATGCCATTTCATACGTTCTTCTTTCCAGTATTCATACCATTCTTTTTGTGTGCCCGGCCGTATAAAAAATTGCATTTCCATTTGTTCAAATTCTCTCATCCTGAAAATAAATTGCCTTGCAACGATTTCGTTTCTAAATGCTTTGCCTGTTTGTGCAATACCAAATGGTATTTTCATGCGTGAAGTTTTTTGAACGTTCAAAAAATTCACAAAAATTCCCTGTGCCGTTTCCGGTCTTAAGTAAATAGTTTCTGCTTCGCCCGCCACCGAACCTATTTGTGTTGAAAACATTAAGTTGAATTGCCGAATATCTGTCCAGTTGCAGGTCTCACTTATAGAACAAACAATCTTATGGTCATCAATTAATTTTTTTAATGATGCATAATCTTCTTTTTCTAAGAGTGATTCCATTTCTGCAAGCAAATCATTAGCTTCCTTATCATTTCCTTCAGCTTTTAACTTATCTGCAAATCCTTCAATCAAATGGTCAACCCGGTAACGCTTCTTGCTGTCTTTATTATCAATCATCGGGTCGTTGAAATTATCAACATGCCCGCTGGCTTTCCAGGTTGTGGGATGCATAAATATTGCCGCATCAATGCCTACAATATTTTCACGCAACTGTGTCATGCTTTTCCACCAGTAATCACGAATATTTTTTTTCAATTCGCTTCCATACGGGCCGTAATCATATACAGCGCTTAAGCCATCGTAAATTTCACTGGAAGGAAAAACAAATCCATATTCTTTTGCATGGGCAATGATTGCCTGGAAACGATTGTCTTGCGTTGAGCTCATTGGCGGTAAAGATATTTGGAAAATTAATGGATTGATTTATCTTTGCGACCCAAATTTAAAAGGATATTTAATTATGCTCATTATTGATTCAAAAGATTGCGAAAACATTGATAAGGCTCTTAAAAAGTATAAGAAAAAATTTGAAAAAAGCAAAACATTATTACAATTAAGAGAACGACAGACTTTTACTAAACCTTCTGTTAAGCGCCGTAATCAGGTTTTAAAAGCGGTTTATAAACAGCAAATTGTAAGCGGTAAAATCGAACTTTAATTTATTAGCCATATTTAAACAGCCATAAGGTATTAACTTTATGGTTGTTTTATGTTACAAACACAATATCCGCAACTACAATCTTTTCTTGATTATCTGCGTTTTGAAAAACGTTACTCTCAGCATACACTTATTTCTTACCAGGCTGATTTAAAAAGTTTCTCAGAGTTTTTAATTACTGATTATAATTCTATCACCATTGCCGAGGTGACTTCTTCAATTATTCGTACATGGCTTGCAAAGCTGAAAGAAGAAAAACTCACGTCTAAAACAATTAATCGCAAAATATCTGCATTAAAATCCTTCTTTAAATTTTTAATGAAAGAAGGCTTGGCTGAAGCTACGCCGATGAGTATAATCATTTCACCCAAAACAAATAAACGATTGCCCGTTTATGTTGAACAAAAAAATATAAAAACTTTATTCGACTATGTAGAATTTCCTGATAGTTACACTGGCAAAACAGAAAGATTATTACTACAAGTATTTTATGAAACCGGCATGCGGGTAAGTGAACTTGTAAACCTTAAGCAAATCAATGTTGATTTTGGAAACAATAACATTAAAGTGCTTGGTAAAGGCAATAAAGAAAGAATCATTCCCCTTAGCCATCACTTGTCACAAGCATTATCAGAATATATGTGTAGTAAAGCTGCTTCATCTAATAACGAAATTTTATTCCTGAACCAAAAAGGCAAACCCTTATATGCAAAACAGGTTTACAATATCGTTAAGAAATATTTATCAGCTGTAACAACCATAAAAAAGAAAAGCCCGCACATTTTACGGCATAGTTTCGCTACGCATTTATCTAATAACGGCGCAGACCTTAATGCAATTAAAGAACTGCTTGGCCACACCAGTTTAGCAGCCACACAGGTTTACACGCATAACAGTATTGAGCGGCTAAAAGAAGTTTTTAAAAAAGCGCATCCCAAAGCTTAAAAGTTTGTCTTTTATGAGTTGTAAAAAGTAACTTAAACCTTTAAAATTCCGGTTTTAAATTTCTACCTTCATATGCTCAAACCAATCATGGTTTAATTCAAAGTTCTTTATTTTATAATTTTAAATTGATTGATTTATGAACGTGAACATTCAAACCGTACACTTTACAGCCGATGAAAAATTAATTGAGCATGTAAACAAAAAGATTCAGAAACTTGATACTTTTCATGACAGGATTATTAAGGTTGATGTTTTTTTAAAACTCGATAATGTTGTACATAATATTAAGGATAAGATTACCGAAATAAAAATCGCCGTTCCGCACTATAGTTTCTTCGTAAAATCGTGCACTAAATCTTTTGAAGAATCTTTTGACATGGCTTTGGATTCAGCAATAAACCAGATAAAGCGAAAAAAAGAAAAATTAGCAGCATAAATCTTAAGCCACTTTAATGTGGCTTTTTAATTTATAAGAATGAACTAATAGTAAAAAGACTTATCAAAATTTTGTCAAACAAAGATTTCATTTACCTTTGCCATCCCGAAAAAAAACCGGGATTTCTTTTCTTTGATATATTGTTTTACCAGGATGGCTTTCTCTGGTATATAAAAATGCCACTTTAGCTCAGCTGGTAGAGCAACTGATTTGTAATCAGTAGGTCGTTGGTTCGATTCCGACAAGTGGCTCTGGTTTTGGGTAGATGGCCGAGTGGCTAAAGGCGACAGACTGTAAATCTGTTCTCTCACGAGTACGGAGGTTCGAATCCTTCTCTACCCACAGTTCTTTGTATAGTTTGCGGGAGTAGCTCATTTGGTAGAGCGATAGCCTTCCAAGCTATAGGTGGCCAGTTCGAGCCTGGTCTCCCGCTCTTTCAAAAGTTATTAGGTTATTATGTCAATAGTCATTGAATTTGTTACTATGACCTGATGACTTCACTGACTCAATGACTTTTAAAAAGCCGTTGTAGCTCAGTGGCAGAGCACTTCCTTGGTAAGGAAGAGGTCAAGAGTTCAATTCTCTTTAACGGCTCAAATTGAAGAATAAAATTTTTATAATGGCTGAAGCCTAAAGCTGATGCTGAATTTAAAATCACAACAAACAAATAAAAATGTCTAAAGAGACTTTTAAAAGGGACAAACCCCACGTAAACGTTGGTACCATCGGTCACATTGACCACGGTAAAACTACATTAACAGCAGCTATTACAACTATTCTTGCTAAGAAAGGTATGGCTGAAGCAAAAAAGTATGATGAAATTGATGCTGCGCCTGAAGAAAAGGAACGTGGTATTACAATTAATACGGCACACGTAGAATACTCGACTGTTAATCGTCATTATGCCCACGTAGATTGTCCGGGTCATGCTGATTATGTGAAGAACATGATTACGGGTGCTGCACAGATGGATGGTGCAATTTTAGTGGTTGCAGCAACTGATGGACCAATGCCTCAAACAAAAGAACACATTCTTTTAGCGCGCCAGGTTGGTGTACCTAAGGTAGTTGTTTTTATGAATAAGATAGATCTTGTTGATGATCCGGAGTTGATTGAGCTTGTTGAAATGGAAATTCGTGAATTGCTTTCTTTTTATGGATTTGACGGAGACAACACACCAATTATTAAAGGTTCTGCAACAGGTGCTTTGGCTGGTGAAGACAAATGGGTTAAAGCAGTTGAAGAACTAATGGATGCAGTTGATACTTACATTCCTTTACCTCCAAGGCCGATTGACCAGCCATTTTTAATGAGTGTTGAAGATGTGTTTTCAATTACAGGTCGTGGTACTGTTGCAACAGGCCGTATCGAACGCGGTGTAGTTAAAGTAAGTGAATCTGTTGAAATTGTAGGTTTGATGGATGCGCCACTTAACTCAACGGTTACAGGTGTTGAAATGTTTAAGAAATTATTGGATCGTGGTGAAGCAGGTGATAACGCAGGTTTGTTATTGCGTGGTATTGAAAAATCACAGATACGCCGCGGTATGGTTATTTGTCAGCCAAAAAGCATTACGCCACATACAGAATTCAAATGTGAAGTGTATGTATTAAGCAAAGAAGAAGGTGGCCGTCATACTCCATTCTTTAATAAATACCGTCCGCAATTTTATTTCAGAACAACCGATGTTACCGGCGAAGTTTCTTTACCTGAAGGAACGGAAATGGTAATGCCTGGTGATAATATCGGCTTAACTGTGAAGCTGATTCAGCCAATAGCAATGGAAAAAGGTTTGAAGTTCGCTATACGCGAAGGTGGCCGTACAGTTGGTGCTGGTCAGGTTATAGAAATTCTAAAATAATCACCCATCGCCGCCGCGGCGGAAAGTATGGAAGCACAGATAGTATATTTGCAAAGTACTTGAGCTGAAAAGCACAGGTACTTTGTTTCTTTAAGAAGTTCTTTAAAGTCCCTTTTGATTAGGGTTTATACGGGCATATTTCAATGGTAGAATTAAGGTCTCCAAAACCTTCGATCTGGGTTCGAATCCTAGTGCCCGTGCTGTATAATTGAAAATGTGGCATTTAAATGATTTCATATTATTAAGCTTTATTTTCAATTAGTATATTTTCAAACTTCAAATTAAATTGAATGAATAAAGTTTCAAATTATTTCCGTGATTCTTACAAAGAGTTAATGGAAAAAGTAACCTGGCCAACATGGGCGCAGTTACAACAATCAACCGTAATTGTTTTATCAGCTACGTTGGTAATAATGGCACTGGTTGCAGTAATGGATTTAGGCAGCAATCAGCTTCTTAAACTTATTTATTCATTTTTTACCTAAACAAAAATCATGGAAGAAAATATAGTTGAAGAAGCGCCGGTGCAGCAACAGGAAACTAAATGGTATGTGTTGCGTGTGGTTAGTGGCAAAGAAAGAAAAGTAAAAGAATATCTGGATAAAGACATTGCAAGGAGTGGTTATACTGATATAATCAAGCAGGTTTTTTTGCCAATGGAAAAAGTGTATAAAGTGCAAAATGGAAAAAAAGTAATGCGCGAAAAAAATTACTTTCCTGGTTATGTTATGCTTGAGGTGCTTGATGGCAAGCTTTCAGATGATATGATCCACCATATAAGTAATGTGAGCAACATAATGCATTTTTTAACGGACGGAAAGGGTTCTAAAGGCAATATTATCTCATTGCGCAAAGCAGAAGTAAATAAGATGCTTGGCAAAGTTGACGAAATGAGTGATGCCGGTGGAATGACCATGAGTGAACCGTTCATTATTGGTGAAACCATAAAAATTATTGATGGTGCTTTTAACGATTTTAATGGTGTGATTGAAGAAGTAAATGATGAAAAGAAAAAATTAAAAGTGATTGTAAAAATATTCGGCCGCTCCACTCCTGTTGAATTAAATTATATGCAAGTTGAAAAATTAAGTTAACTGAAACAATCGTATTAATATTAAAGCCACACATAAGTTGTGGCTTTTTCATTTGTAATCTTTACTAATATAATTTCTCCACTTCTCAATTAACAAACGTATATCATCCGGCAGCGGCGCTTCAAAAAAAACTTCTTTATTTGTTACCGGATGCACAAAACCAAGTGTTGCTGCATGTAATGCCACACGCGGACAAACTTCAAAACAGTTATCAACGAATTGCTTGTATTTATTATACACAGTTCCTTTTAAAATTTTATCACCGCCATATTCCCAATCATTAAATAAAGTATGGCCGATGTGTTTCATGTGCACACGGATTTGATGCGTACGGCCGGTTTGCAACCTGCATTCAACCAGCGTAACGTAATTAAATCGCTCAAGCACTTTGTAATGTGTTATTGCATGCTTCCCAATCTCACCTTCAGGATAAGCATGAAACATTTTCCTGAAGCGTTGGTGCCTGCCAACATGTGCTTCAATCGTGCCGTCATCATTCTCAACATTACCCCAAACCAGTGCTATGTATTTTCTTGATACTGTATGATTGTAAAATTGCTTTGCAAGATGTGCAGCAGCAACAGCAGTCTTAGCAGCTACTAACAAGCCTGTCGTATTCTTATCAATGCGATGTACCAAACCAAATCTTGGTAAACTTTCATCGCTAATGTTTGGATTTTGTTTTAAAAGATGATAGGCAATACCATTTAAAAGTGTACCTGTAAAATTTCCAACGCCGGGATGCACTACCATGTTTGGAGGTTTATTCAGCACTAATACATCATCATCTTCATACACAATATTCAACGAAATGTTTTCCGGTTTTACTTCTTTGTATTCAGGATTAGTAAATAACAACATAGCAATTTCATCTCCGCCTTTTACTTTATAATTGCTTTTTACAGGCTTAGCATTTACGGTTATAAAACCGGCATCAATTGATTGCTGAACTTTATTGCGGCTGGCATTTTCAATACGTACCTGTATCCATTTATCAATACGCAATGGCTGCTGGCCTGCATCAACCTTAAAAAATTTCCGCTCATATAATTCTTCAGCCGCTTCTTCTTTTATTTCGCCATCATCATTCATATAATAAAATTAAGTGTGTAGAAAGCATGTTATTTTGATTGTAATTTTACAATATGCATAAAATTGTTTTGCAGGATTTAGGCGTTAAGCATTATAAAGAAGTCTGGGATTACCAGGAACATTTATTACAACAAAAAATAAAAGCCAAACAAAGCAACATAATTAAAGATGATTACCTGCTTTTTGCTGAACATAATCCTGTTTATACTTTAGGCAAGAATGGTAAAGAGGTGAACCTGCTTGTAAACAAAGATTTTTTAGCTGATAAAGGCATTGAATATTTTCACATCAACCGAGGTGGCGATATAACTTTTCATGGACCAGAACAATTGGTTGGTTATCCGATTTTAGATTTGAACAATTATAAAACAGACCTTGGCTGGTATTTGCGCAGCCTCGAAGAGGTTATTATCTTAACTATAAAAGAATATGGCTTGAATGGTGAACGCAGCAAAGGCGAAACCGGTGTTTGGCTGGATGCATACATTAAAGGCAAAGCAAGAAAAATTTGTGCGATGGGTATTCGCTGCAGCCGTTGGATAACAATGCATGGCTTTGCTTTAAATGTAAATGTTGATCTTAATTATTTTAATTACATAACACCATGCGGCATTGCTGATAAAACCGTTACTTCAATTGAGAAAGAACTTGGTTATAAAGTTTTAATGCATGAAGTGAAGGAAAAACTGGTTAAGAATTTTGAATCTGTTTTTTGCGTAACCTTTAAATCATCCGGAAAACTTCTGCAGGAACTTTAAAGAGTTAGAAATACCTGTCGGTTGCCCCACAATGGCCTTAGGCAATCCTGTAATGCACTTGGGTAATGCCACAATAAGGTTGAGTAATGCCACAATGGCAATGGACACATCCACAATGAAGTTAGAGGTAGTCACAATGGCAACGGACTCTCTCACAATGGCGTTGGGCAATCTCGCAATGCACCTGGACAACCTCACAATGCGGTTCGATAAGGCCACAATGAGGTTGAACAGCTTCACAATGGCTTTCGACGAGGCCACAATTGTGTTGAGCAAGGCTACAATGAGGTTGGGTGAGTTCACATTGAAGGTGGGAAAGTTCACAATAAAGTAAGTGGGTTTACAATTACAATACGAAACCTCACGCTAAACGCCGCTGCTTAAAATGTGCTTTCATTTTTACAGGATAATCAGCTATTGCAATTGCGGAATCTGCAATTTCAGGGTGCCATAACTTCTCCCATTCGAAACTATAATAGCCATTATAATTGTTCTTTGCAAGCACATCAACCGCTTCAAAAATCGGTGACGTTCCTTCACCCATTAACACATATTCATCTTTACCATTAATAAATTTTGCATCTTTTATATGCGTATGCCTTATGTAATTTTTTAAACTTGCATACACTTGCTCAGGCGGTTCTTTTGTAACGCTCCACATATTATATACATCCCAAACCAAACCTACATGCGCATTGTTTGCCTGTTGCATAATATTTAAAACATCTGCCGCATAAATAACTTTACCATGTGTTTCAAGCAGCACGGTAACATTTTTATCAGCCGCATAATCGCCCAGTTCTTTTAAAGCATCGGCAATTAATTGAATGGTTTCTTCGTGCGTTTGATTATCCGGAAAATCATTCGGAAAAACACGTATGTAGGGGCAATCAAGTTTTTGCGCTAAATCAATAAAGCGTTTTGCTTCATCAATATTTTTTTGCCTTTCTTCACCTTCAGCATGGTGCAGTTCAGCCGATGAACCAAGGTCAACAACTTTTAAATTATTTTTCTGCAAAAATTGTAATGATGTTTTTATATTATCGTCATTACTAAAAGCCGCACACTTTGTTAGGTCAAGTTCTCTTTGAATGCCACGAAATTCTATCCCGTTGTAATTGTTTGCTGTAGCAAAACTTACAATTTTTTCAAAGCTCCAGTCAGGGCAGCCAAGTGTTGAAAAAGATAAAAGTGGTTGATATTTTTTTTTAGTAAATGATGCTACTGCTAAAGGTAAAGGCATAAACGCTGCTGCGGCGGTTATAAATTTTCGTCTTGAGTATTGCATTGATGTTGTTTTAAAGCAACCGGTTATTAATACCACTTATCATTTATAAACTTAGCATGGAATAATATAACGATTGTTAAATATTCACATTATTATTTTTGAACATAGACATAAAGTAACATTTTCTTTTCTCTTCCGTTCAAACAAAAAATTTAACACTGCAATGAAAAGCACTGCTGCATTATTAATCATTTTTATAATGATGTATTGCTGCAGCACAGCGCAAAATCTTCCGCATAAACTGTTACCCGCAAAACGCACAACAGGTTTAGTAAAAATTGATGGCGTGCTCAATGATACTGCCTGGAAAGATGCTGCGGTAATGGATAGCCTTGTTGAGTTCAGGCCGAAAGTTGGTGCGCTGGAAGATGGTGCCAACAGAACCGTTACTTATTTAATGTACAACGATGAAGGAATTTATTTTGGAGGATTTTGCCACGAACGTACGAAAGACAGTATAGCAACGCAGCTTATTGGCCGTGATAATTTTGGTGCCAATGATTATGTAGGAATAATCTTCGATACATACAATGATAAACTAAACGGGTTTGAATATTTTGTAACACCGCTTAATGAGCAGATGGATGGCAAGTTTAACCCGCCGGAACCTGATAAAGACAACGAAGATTTTACCTGGAATGCAGTTTGGGCAAGTGGCGCAGTTATTACAGACAGCGGCTGGAGCTTTGAAATGTTTATACCGTTTTCTGCTATACGATTTGGTAAAAAAGATATACAGGATTGGGGTGTAAATATTACAAGGCGAAGAATAAAAACCGAGCAGCAATATACCTGGAACCCGATTGACCCTAACGTTAACGGCTTTCTTACGCAGGAAGGATTATGGAAAGATGTAGCGCATATAAAACCGCCGTTGCGCCTGCAGTTCTCTCCGTATTTTTCAGTTTATGAAAATCATTACCCGTATAACCAGGCGGGTTTGCATAACTGGAAAAACCAGGTAAATGGTGGCGTAGACCTTAAGTATGGCATTAACCAGGCTTTTACGTTAGATGCTACTTTGATACCTGATTTCGGACAGGTGCAAAGCGATAACCAGGTGCTTAACCTTACACCGTTTGAAGTAAAATATAATGAGTACAGGCCGTTCTTTACAGAAGGTACAGAGCTTTTTGGCAAAGGCAATTTGTTTTACTCAAGGCGCATTGGCGGCGAACCGCTGCATGTGAATGATGTGTATAATGAAACGGGTAATCATGAAAGCGTTATTAATAATCCTACTGAATCTAAATTGATAAACGCCGTAAAAATTTCAGGGCGCACACAAAGCGGTTTAGGTATTGGTATTTTAAATGCTGTTACAACTGCTGAGTATGCAACGGTTGAAGATTCAACCAATAACAAACAAAGACGGATTGAAACCACGCCACTAACGAATTATAGTGTAATTGTATTAGATCAAACATTAAAACACAACTCCAGCGTTTCGTTTGTAAACACAGATGTATTGCGCGCCGGCAGCGATTATGATGCTAATGTTAGTGCTGGTTTGTTTGAGCTTTATGATAAAAAAAATACTTACAATCTTGGTGGTAAATTAGCTGTAAGCAACAGGATACATTATTTACCAAACGGTAAAACTGAAACCGGGCTTGACCATGAACTGCATGTAAATAAATTAAGCGGCCACTTTAATTTTATTTTTTCGCAGGAACGCAGTGATGATAAGTTTAATAGTGATGATATGGGTTATTTTACCAATAATAACTTTCTCAATCATTATGTTTATATGGGTTATGTATGGAATGATCCAACCACATGGTACAACAGGATACGCATAAATTTTAATAATACACTTAGTTACCTTGCTTCTAAAATATTACCCGTAACCCAAACTTACCAGTACGATAAGATTAATGTAAATGCAAACATGCAGGGCAAGAAATTATGGTTCATTCATGTGTTTGCAGGGTATAATTTTAAGCAGAATGATTTTTATGAACCGCGTACCTTGGGTTGGTTTTTTAAGCGTGGCGGTATTACAGATCTTAATGTATACTTTGAAAGCAACGACAGTAAAAAATATACCTACATGGTTGACCTGGAAACATATTCATCTGCACATTTTTATAATTATTTTTCTGCTGACATTGAATTTCAACAAAGCATGCGCTTTAATAACAGGTTCTCGCTTACACAATCTTTAAAATATTTACCTGCCCATAATGATGTTGGTTATGTATATGTTGATGGAAGCACTTATATAAATTTTGCCAAGAGAAATGTAAATACAATAGAAAATATTCTTAGTGCCAAATACAGTTTTTCTAACGTAATGTATATTACCTGCAGGCTAAGGCATTACATAAGCAGTGTTAATAATAAAAATTTCTACCTTTTGCAGTATGACGGTACGCTTGCCGCAAATGCAGGTTATCATCCTGATGTAAATCAGAATGTAAACTATTTTAACATAGACATGGTTTATACATGGCAATTTGCGCCTGGCAGTTTTTTAAATATTGTGTGGAAAGATGCGGCACAGGATTATACAAACATTGTACAGCCACAGTATTTTAAAAATTTATCACATAGTATTAATGAAAACAGCAACAACAACTTCTCTTTAAAAGTGATCTACTTTTTAGATTATTTGAAATTGAAAAAGGGTTTAATTAAAAGTTAGTAACTGCTTTCTGCTGCAACACATGGCTTTACTGAAGTAAATATTATGAGCCTGGAAAATGAAATCAATACTAATAAAATTTTTACGCAGCAGTTAAATGACGTACAATTTAAAAATCAAAACATTCAATTAGATGTATTAAGGCTTGATGAGATTCATCCTGTAGTAAGTGGCAATAAATGGTTCAAGCTCAAAAATTATTTACAGCAGGCAATTGAAAATAATTCTAAAACCATTGCAACTTTTGGTGGAGCATTTTCAAATCATATACTCGCAACTGCGTATGCCTGTTATCAGCAAAAATTAAACTGCATTGGATTTATAAGAGGTGAGGAACCAAAGCAATATTCGCAAACGCTGCTTGATGCAAAAGCATTAAACATGCAGCTAAAATTTTTAAGCCGTGAAGAATACTCTAACAGGCAAAACATAATAGAATCAAATACTGATATTTTTTTTATACCTGTTGGTGGTTATGGTAAACCCGGTGCAAAAGGCGCTGAAGAAATTATAAAGCTGGTCCCTGAAATCTTTTCCTATAATTATATAGTATGTGCAGTTGGTACAGGAACTATGCTTGCTGGTATTGCAAATGCAGGCTCGCCACAACAACAATGCATTGGTATAAGCGTGATGAAAAATAACTTCAATCTTGAAAATGAAGTATCTTTTTTGTTGAGTAATGAAATGAAAAATCGTATACAAGTTTTACATGATTATCATTTTGGAGGCTATGCAAAGTATAACAGCTCACTGATTAATTTTATGAATGAAGTATGCAGTAAAAATTGCCTGCCGCTTGATTTTATTTATACTGCAAAAGCTTTATATGCAGTTTATGATCTTACTAAAAACAACTATTTTTCCCATGGTTCAAACATTCTTTTTATTCATAGTGGTGGGTTGCAGGGTAACTGTTCCTTACCTGCCGGCTTACTAAATAGCGATATAATTATTTCTAATGGTGGCAAGTAATTTTGAACGAACAATTATACTGCTAGATTGTTTTAAATAAATAATTAAAAATGTTCAGCATAATAAGCAATACAATAGTTGATGATAATTAAAAGAATAGCCATTCTTGGTTGTGGACCTGCAGGATTATTTATATTTAAAAGACTAACTGAATCTGCCAAAACAAACCTGCAAATAGAAATTTTTGAAAAAACAAACCGGTTGGGTGCCGGCATGCCATATAGTAAAGCTGGTGCGTGTAACGAACATGTAACCAATGTATCAGGTAATGAAATTCCTGAACTTATAACATTACTAAAAGACTGGGTTAAAACCTTATCACAACAAACACTTGATGAATTTAATATAAGCAAAGAAAAGTTTAATGATTATAAAGTATTTCCACGTTTTTTATTTGGTATGTACCTGGAAACGCAATTCAATCTGTTGTTGCAAAAGGCAGAGTCATCCGGTATAAACGTACAATTACATTTGGACACAACTGTAATAGATGTGATAGATTGTCCTGAAAAAAATAATGTTATAATTGAAACAGACAATAATGATTATTTAAAATTTGATCATGCAATAATTTGTACAGGCCATAATTGGCCCATAAAATTTGAAGGCATTATTCCAGGCTATTTTGATTCGCCTTATCCACCTTCAAAGCTTGCTTTCAAAGCAAATCATTCGATAGCTATTAAAGGCGCGTCACTTACTGCTATTGACGCAGTGAAAACTTTAGCGCGGCATAATGGTAATTTTTCTATTGGCAAAGAAGATAAATGCACTTTTAGCAAAGCAGAAGATAGTACTGATTTTAAACTGATATTACATTCCCGCAATGGATTGTTACCAGGAGTCCGGTTTCATCTTACAGACTCTCATTTGTCATCAGGTTTACAGTTAAGTGAAATAGAAGTAAATGCAAATAGGTTGAAGAATGATGGGTTTCTTTCACTGGATTATGTTTTTGAAAAATTTAAAGCATCTTTTAAAGACCAGGATCCTGCTTTCTTTGTTAAAATAAAAGATATGCAGCTGGAGAAATTTGTAGATGCAATGATGGAGCTTAGAGAAAATGTTGAGCCGATACGTTTATTAAAGTCAGAATATGCGGAAGCAGAAAAATCCATCAAACAAAAAAAATCTGTTTATTGGAAAGAGATGCTGGCTGTGCTAAGTTTTACAATGAATTATTCCGCCAAACATTTTTCCGCAGAAGATACATTAAGATTGAAAAAAGTGTTGATGCCGTTGATTTCTATTGTAATTGCTTTTATACCACAAAGTTCTGTTGAAGAGTTACTGGCTTTATACAATGCAGGTGTTCTTGATATAATTTCTGTGGGTGATGAAAGTTATGTTGAACCTGGTGATAATGGCGGTGCAACATATCATTACACAGATGAATCTGATAAACCTAAATCAGTGCATTATAAAACATATGTTGATTGTACAGGTCAGCCACATCTGTCATGGGAAGACCTGCCTTACAAAAGCATGATAGATAAAAAAATAACAAGCCCTGCTAAAATAAAATTCAGGAATGCAAAAGCAGCAGTTAAAGAAATAAGAAAAGGTAATGAAAATGTATTTAAAGCAGAGCATGAAGATTATTATTTGAAGGTTTCAGGTATCACAATTAATGATAATTTCCAGGTGGTAAATGATTCTGGTATTGCTAATGAACGTGTTTTTATAATGGCCGTTCCATATATTGGTGGATATAATCCAGACTATTCCGGACTTGATTTCTGCGAGGCCGCTTCAGCAAAAATTATTGCTGGCTTATTTAAATTGGAATTAATTAAATGATTACTGGCTTAATAAGTGTTGTGTAACTTACAGGTTACTTATTAATATAATTACTTCAGTAATTCGCAAGGTTTTAAACCTGTGTGCTTTTTAAACGCTGCAGAAAAATGTGAGATAGAAGAATAGCCAAGTAAATCAGATACATCTGTAACACTTAAGCTTTTTTCATACAGCAAATATTTTGCATGCTCCATGCGTTGCTGTTGATAAAAATCAAAAATGGTTGTGCCAAAAATTTCTTTGAATCCTTTTTTAAGATAGCATTCGTTCATTGCTATTTTACGGCTTAATTCTTTAATAGTAATTGGGTTGCCAATATGGTCGAGTAAAATTTCCCGGGCTTTATAAATTCTGTCACGGCCAGATTCATCATCTAAAAATTTACAGGCAAAACCAGAATCCTTTTCATCAATTAAACATTCAACACTTGTAAGCAACAACTCATGCACTTTTACATTGATGTAAATGTTAGAAGCAGCACCATTGAAATTGTTATTTAGCAAAGCGTCTAATGACATGCGCTTACGGCTGCAAACCGAGAACAGTTTATGAAATGATGAAGGATGCTTAAACGCCAGCACTTCATCTTTACGGCTGGCAAGCTTTATATTATGTACAAACTGGTATAAAAAAGATGATGAAAAATGAAACGAAAAAACATCAAGTGTTTCATGGCTCTTGCAATCGTCACTTTCTTTACATGCCATGCAATTTTTTATTGAACAATATTTATTACCGGTTATGCAAAACCGCAACTCAAAGAAATTATCTTCGGCGTTATGTTTATCATAATGATATACCAGCATACCTGCATCTTGCGCACTCCAGAATTGCGGTGCTTCATACCTGCGTATCACATACCGTGCAGAACCTGGCACATTATGCTCTTTCATCTCCAGCAGGTTCATGCGGTAATCAATCATATTCAAATGCGCCGATTGTAGAATATCTAGTGACTGCAACATAACTATACAAATGTACTATTTCTTATGCCGATGTTCCAACACCGATTCAATATCATGAAGTGTTAAACCTTTGGCATTCAAAAGAATTAAATAATGAAACAACAAATCTGCGGCTTCATTTTTAAAAAGTTCATCATTATTATCTTTTGATTCAATAACAAGTTCAACTGCCTCCTCACCTACTTTTTGTGCAATTTTATTGATGCCTTTTTTAAACAAACTGCTTACATAAGAATCATCTGGTTGCGTTTGCTTTCTTGATTCAATAATTTTTTCCAGTTGGTTTAAAAAGCTGCCCTTATTTACTTCGTTAAAACAAGTATCTGCACCGGTATGGCATACCGGCCCCGCAGGGTTTGCCTTTATTAATAAACAATCATTATCACAGTCATTTATTATTTCTTTTACAAAAAGATAATTACCGCTGGTTTCGCCTTTCTCCCAAAGCCTTTGTTTAGAGCGGCTGTAAAAAGTTATTTTTTTATTGATGATGGTTTTATTGTACGCATCATTATTCATATAACCTAACATCAAAACTTTATTTGTTGATGCATCCTGAACTATAACAGGAACAAGCTTATCAGGAAATTTATCAAAGTCTGGATTCATGTTCTTACATCAATATTTTTTTCTTTTAAAAATTTTTTTAAAGATGAAATGCTCATCTCTTTAAAATGGAACAAGCTTGCCGCCAAAGCCGCATCAGCACCGGCATTAAATACGTTTGCAAAGTGCTGCATGTTGCCTGCACCACCGCTTGCAATAACAGGAATTGATGAAAACAATTCTACATGCTTTATTAAATTGTTCGCAAAGCCCTGCCTCGTTCCATCATGATTAATTGACGTTAATAAAATTTCACCGGCACCTAAATCAATTGATTGTTTTATCCATTCAACAGCATTGATATCAGTTGCCTTTCTGCCACCATTTAAATACACAAACCAATTATCATTTTCAAACTTCGCATCAATAGCGACAACTATGCACTGGCTGCCAAATTCATTAGCCAGTTGATTTATCAATGATGGATTTTTTACAGCTGCTGTATTGATGGAGACTTTATCAGCACCGGCTTTCAATAAAGCATTTACATCATCAATTGAACTTATACCTCCACCAACGGTAAACGGAATATTGATAGCAGCTGCAACATGCTGCACAAGCGCCGTTAATGTTTTCCGCTTTTCATTTGTTGCAGTTATATCTAAAAACACAAGCTCATCCGCGCCTTCGTTTGCGTAATAAGCGGCAAGTTCAACTGCATCTCCGGCATCACGAATATTTTTAAAGTTGATGCCTTTAACGGTTCTGCCATCTTTAATATCAAGGCAGGGAATTATTCTTTTTGCAAGCGGCATCAGTTTAAAAATTATTAAGTTCTTTAAGACTGAGTTTTTCTTCATACAAAGCCTTGCCAATAATCACGCCTGAACAACCAATTGCTTCAAGCTCTTCAATATCTTTTATTGAACCAACACCACCACTCGCAATTAATTTAAGTTGCGGAAAAATGTTCAAAAGCTTTTTATATAAATTGATGGAAACGCCTTCAAGCAAACCATCTTTTGAAATATCTGTACAAAAAATACTATCAATACCTTTATTTATATAATTGCTGATATAAGTTATAATATTAAGTGATGTTGATTGCTGCCAGCCATTAATCATAATCATTTCATCTTTTACATCAGCGCCTAACAAAATTTTAGAAGCACCAAAACTTTGTATCCATTCATAAACTAACTCAGGTTGTTTTACAGCAATGCTTCCAATATTTATAATTGATGCTCCACTATTAAAAACAAGTTGCGCATCTTCGGTTGTTTTTATTCCGCCACCAAAATCAATATTTAATTTGGTTGATAAAGCAACTGATTCCAATATTTTTATATTAATGATTTTCCCTTGTTTTGCGCCATCCAAATCAACAATATGCAATCTTTTTAGTCCTGCATCTTCAAATTGTTTTGCAACATCAAGAGGTGATTCATTGTATATTTTTTTTGTTTGATAATCACCTTGTGAAAGCCTTACGCACTTACCATCTATTAAATCAATTGCAGGAATTATTTCAATCATAATTCAATAAAATTTTTTATAATCTTCTCTCCTGCTGAACCAGATTTTTCAGGATGAAACTGAACTGCATAAAAATTATCTTTTTGTAAAGCGGAACTATATTCAACTGTATAATTTGTTTTTGCAACAGTGTATTCACAAAGCTCTGCGTAATAACTATGCACGAAATACATGTAAGCTTCTTCATCAACATGTTTGAATAGCGGTGATTGTAAATCATAAATATTATTCCATCCTGTCTGTGGAACTTTTTCATTCCCTGTAAATTTTTTTACTGGCTGGTTAAAAACACCAATACATTGCGTATTGCCTTCTTCTGAAAAATCACACAACAACTGCATACCAAGACATACACCCAGAAACGGTTGCTGAATATTTTTTATAAGCATGTCTAGCTTTTTTTCTTTTAGGTATAGCATCGCTGAATTAGCTGCGCCAACACCAGGGAAAATAATTTTATCGGCCTGCAAAATTTCAGTTACATCATCTGTAACCACTGCATCAATGCCCAAGCGTTGCAAAGCAAAATTTACAGAAGTTACATTGCCCGCATTATATTTTATAACTACTAATTTCATTTAAACAATTATCGCACTTAGCAATCAGAGAACACTAAGCTTTCTCTGTTTACTCATACTTCTTTTCGAACATTATAAAATTCCTTTTGTTGTTGGTAACACATCACTTTCATAATTCAAAGCAACAGCCATCTTAACTGCTTTTGCAAAAGCTTTAAATATAGATTCAATTTTATGATGTTCATTAATGCCTTCTGCCTTAATATTCAAATTGCATTTTGCGGCATCACTGAATGATTTAAAAAAATGATAAAACATTTCCGTTGGCACATCACCAATCTTTTCCCGTTTAAATTCTACTTCCCAAACGAGCCAGCTTCTGCCACCAAAATCAATCGAAACTTGCGCCAAGCAATCATCCATCGGTAACAAAAATCCGTAACGTTCCATTCCTTTTTTATCACCTAAAGATTTTAAAATTGCTTCACCTAAAGCAATTGCCGTATCCTCCATTGTATGATGTTCATCTATATGTAAATCACCGTCAACTTTTAAGTTTACATCAATCAAACTATGCTTTGAAAACTGCTCAAGCATGTGATTAAAAAAGTCAAGTCCGGTTGAAATATTATAAAAGCCGGTTCCATCCGGATTTAATTCTATCTTAATCTTTGTTTCATTAGTGTTTCTTACATAATGTGCTTTTCTTAAAGAATATTTCAAGTTTTTATACAATTCATCCCAGCTTGTAAACCCTGCTTTTTTAATGTATTGACAATTTGTGTTTAGTTCATTTATGTTTTTTACTAATTCAAATGAAATGCTTTCATTCTTTAAAAAAATTAAAGCTTTTTCGCTGTAAACGTTTGTATCCGTTTTAACTATTGTTAACTCATAATTTAATTGCTTATTGATGAGATATAAATTATGAACCACATCTTTTTCGAAAATCAAATCGCTATCTAAATCAATTATTGCATTAATATCTATAAACAGCTTTTTCATTTTATTTATATTCATTTAAAGCCTGAATTAAAAAAGCGTTTTCATCCGGAGTGCCTATTGTTATCCGCAAGCAATTTTTTAACAGCGGCTGGTTACTTCTGTTGCGAACAACAATATTTTTTGTAATAAGATAATTATATAAAGCAGTTGCATTACTTACTTTAACCAGTAAGAAATTAGTATCAGATTCATACACTTTTTTTACAAAACCATACTCTTTTAAATCATGTAATAATTTTTCTTTTTCATATCTGATGACCTTAACATTTTTAAATACATCTGCATTTGAAGACAAAACTTTAATTGCGAGTTGCTGCGTTATAATACTGATATTATAAGGAGGTTTTACCTTGTTAAGAATGTCAATTATTTGCTTTGAGGCAAAAGCAGTTCCTATTCTTAAACCGGCAAGTGCCCAGGCTTTTGAAAGCGTTTGCAGTATAACAAGGTTGGGATAATCTTTTAATTTTTTTAATAAAGAATTTCTTTCAGAGAAATCAATATATGCTTCATCAACAATAACAAGCCCTTTAAATTTTTCTAATAAATCTTTTATATCACTTGTACTAAAAGAATTACCGGTTGGGTTATTTGGAGAACATATAAAAATCAATTTCGTTTTTTTATTTATTGATTTTTTTATTTTGTGCATATCAAGTTCAAAATCGTCTGTAAGCAATACTTTTAGTACAGCAATATCATTAATGGCAGCGCAAACTTCATACATACCATAGGTTGGCGGCGTAGTTAAAATATTGTCTTCCCCCGGGTTGCAAAAAGCACGTATTAATAAATCAATTGCCTCATCGCTGCCATTACCAATAAAAATTTTTTCAGTATGTATATCTTTTGCAGCACTTATTTGCTCTTTTAATTTTTTCTGTAAGGGGTCAGGATAGCGGTGATATTTTTCATTTGATATTGAACCCAAACTGTTTTCATTAGCATCTAAAAAAACCTGTGCATCGCCATCAAACTCGGAACGCGCTGATGAATAAGGTACCAGCTTTTTTATATTGTTTCTTACAATATCATCAACACTAAATTTTGCCATATATTAATTTTTAATTCTAACTGTTACTGCGTTTGCATGTGCCTGCAATCCTTCTGCATTTGCCATTAGCTGCACTGTTGAAAATATATTATTCAATCCTTCTTTTGTTAACTGCTGAAAAGTAATTTTTTTTAAAAAACTATCTAAAGAAACACCGCTAAATGCTTTTGCAAAACTATTTGTTGGTAATGTATGATTAGTTCCGGATGCATAATCACCGGCACTTTCCGGCGAATAATTTCCGATAAACACAGAACCTGCATTTATAATTTTTTCAGCAAGCTGCTCAGCATCTTTGCATGCAATAATCAAATGTTCAGGCGCATATTCGTTTAATAAATCAATGCCTTTAGTTAAAGTATTTACTAAAATAATTCTACTGTTGAGCAAAGCTGCTGTTGCAATTTCTTTTCTTGATAAATCATTTAATTGTTGCTCAATGTATCTTTTCGTTTGATTAATGATAGCTTCACTATTTGTAACTAAAATAACCTGTGAATCTTTTCCATGTTCAGCTTGGGATAATAAATCAGCCGCTATAAATTTTGCATTTGCTGTTTCATCTGCAAGCACCGCAACTTCGCTTGGACCAGCTGGCATATCAATCGCAATACCTTCTGCACTCAACAACATTTTTGCACAGGTTATATATTGATTTCCCGGCCCGAAAATCTTATTTACTTTATTAATTGTTTGCGTACCAAAAGTCATTCCTGCAATTGCCTGTGCGCCGCCAAGTTTATAAATTTTATTGACACCAATCTGTTTTGCTGTATATAAAATAGCAGGATGAATTGCTCCATCTTTTTGAGGTGGTGTACAAACAATAATTTCTTTACAGCCAGCTAGCATAGCTGGAACAGCAAGCATGATTAATGTTGAAAATAATGGCGCCGTTCCGCCAGGGATATATAAACCAACTTTTTCTATCGCTATAGATTTACGCCAGCATATAACGCCAGGCATAGTTTCAATCTTTTTAATTTCTTCTCTTTGTGATTGATGAAACGTTGTAATGTTTTTAATTGAAGTTTTGATAGCATTCTTTAAGTCTTCATCAATTGTGTCTGCTGCTTTCCATTCATTTTCATCTATGCCAAAATTGTTTATTTCAACTTCATCAAATTGCTTTGAATATTTTTTCAACGCTTCATCACCGTATTGCTTAACATCATTAATTATGCTTTGTACTTTTTCTTTTATAGAATCAAAATTTTGCGAAGGCCGCTTCAATAATTCATCCCAATCTTTTCGCAGCGGATATTTTATAACCTGCATCATAGAATCATTTTTTCAATCGGTATAATTAAAATTCCTTCGGCACCATTTGCCTTCAGGCTTTCAATCACGTTCCAGAAATCATCTTCATGTACAACAGAGTGCAATGAACTCCAGCCTTCAACACCGAGCGGCAGAATAGTCGGGCTTTTCATACCAGGTATAATATTGCAAACTGTTTCAAGGTTACTATCAGGCACATTCAATAATATATACTTATGCTTTTTTGATTTTTTTACTGCCTGGATTCTGAACAATAATTTATCAAGCAATAATTTTTTTTCTATTGAAATAGTTTGATTGCTGATAAGTACTGCCTCAGAATTAAGTATTACTTCTGTTTCTTTCAATCCATTTGAAAACAGCGTACTACCAGAACTTACAAGGTCGCAGATAGCATCTGCAAGGCCAACGCCTGTAGTAATTTCAACGGAGCCGCTTATTTCGTGAATCTCTGCATCAACTTGATTTTCATTTAAAAAATTTTTCAATAAAAAAGGATAACTGGTTGCAATTTTTTTATGCTTTAAAAAATCAACACTTTTATAATTTTCATTTCGCGGCACAGCAACAGATAACCTGCATTTACCAAAGCCAAGCTTATCAATTATTTGCACATCTTTGTTTGTTTCATACACAATATTCTCACCAATGATGCCGATATCTGCAACACCATCCTGAACATATTGTGGAATATCATCATCGCGCAAAAACAAAATCTGCAGCGGAAAATTAACGGCTTCATTCAACAACTTATTTACGCCGTTTTGTAATTCAATTCCGCATTCTTTAAGTATTGAAACAGAATCATCATACAGCCTTCCTGATTTTTGCAACGCTATTTTTAATCTGGTCTCCATCATACAAAAAATAAAAAAGGCTCACTGTTTTAGTAAGCCTTTGTTTGAAATGTTTTATAGTTACATACAAATCATTACAGCTTACCCTTACGGATAAAATGATGATGTGTATGAGTAGTGTGAATCATTACAATGCAAATTTAAGAATGAATGTTGATAACAACCCAAAAAAATTACAATGCTTATCTTAGCCGCATGGAAGAATTGTTAGCACAGATTAATAACTATAAACAGGAAATAGAAAATTTTATAAGTTATAGTAACGATGCTGCTGAAAGTTTCCGTATTAAATTTTTAGGCATAAAAGGCATTGTAAAAAGCATGATGCAGGAAATGAAAAATGTGCCTGCTGAAAAGAAAAAAGAAGCCGGTTTATCACTTAATGAATTTAAACAAATTGCTGAAGCAAAATATGAAAAATTAAAACTGCAAACCACAACCTCTGAACTACAAATCAAAGAAGACATTGATTATACTTTGCCCGGTGACGCCATAACTATCGGCACAAGACATCCTCTGAGCATTGTAAGAAACCGTATTATTTCAATCTTTAACCGTTTGGGGTTTACTTTAGCTGAAGGGCCGGAGATTGAAGACGATTGGCACAATTTTACTTCCATGAACATGCCTAAAAATCACCCAGCGAGAGATATGCAGGACACATTTTATGTGCATCAGAATCCTGACTGGTTATTGCGTACACACACCAGCAATGTGCAGGCACGGGTAATGGAAAAACAAAAGCCGCCGATACGTATAATTTGCCCAGGACGTGTATATAGAAATGAAACCATCAGTGCAAGAGCGCATTGTTTTTTTCACCAGGTTGAAGGCTTATATGTTGATGACAACGTAAGCTTCGCTGATTTAAAACAAACGCTGTATTTTTTCGTGCAGGAAATGTTTGGAAATGATGTGCGCATTCGTTTTAGGCCATCTTATTTTCCATTCACCGAGCCAAGCGCAGAGATGGATATAAGTTGTTTGATATGCAGCGGTTCCGGTTGTAATATCTGCAAGTACACAGGCTGGGTTGAAATTTTAGGCAGTGGTATGGTGCATCCGAATGTGTTATCAACCTTTAATATTGACCCGGAAGTATATACAGGATTTGCATTTGGAATGGGTATTGAAAGAATTTGTCAGCTTAAGTATCGTGTAAATGATTTGCGATTATACTCGCAAAATGATGTACGTTTTTTGAAACAGTTTGCAGGTGTAATAATATAAACTCCCTAAATCCCTACAACGGAGGGACTATTAAGTAATAATTTTTATAAATATTTTTAATGAAGAAAATTTTTATCATTTGTTACCTGAGCTTTTGTACTGCTTGTTTACTTGCACAGACTGATGATTTTGCTGCTATTCGTAATGTAATGAATGTACAGGTTGCTGCATGGAACAACGGCGATATTGATAACTTTATGCAAACGTATTGGAAGAGTGACAGCTTAATGTTTATTGGAAGTTCAGAACCGACATACGGATGGCAAACCACACTTGACCATTATAAAAACAGTTATCCTGATACAACCACTATGGGCAAGCTGTCTTTTAATCTTATACAGCTAAGAAAACTTTCTGATGAATATTATTTTGTTATTGGCGGATGGCATTTAAAAAGAACTGCCGCGAAAAGTGTTGGCGGCTACTTTACCTTACTGTTCAGAAAGATAAATGGTGAATGGAAGATTGTAGTTGATCATACAAGTTAAGTATTATGCTGATCATTTAAATTATCAATCGGTTTTCTCCATATTTTTTTATAAGCCCACATCAACGCACTAAAGCTAATTGCAAGCCATACATAAAAAACAATATTATACCACTGAATCGCATCATCATAAAAACCTAAATTATATTTTATACCAATAGTTACATTGATTATCATCCATAATACAAGCAGTGAAATTGATGTCACCAATCTTTTAAAAAATTCTCTTATACCCGGTTCCATTAAATGAAATTACTGATAACAATGCTTGCAGCAAACATTTATCGCATTCAATTACTTTTGCGCTCTGAAAAAAATTTATGTTGAACAGAAAAGTACAACCCGTAATAGTTGATGCAATTAATTTTAATCTTCATCTTAAACCATACACTTATTTTACGCTTGATAATGGTGTTCCTGTTTATACAGTTAATGCGCCTGAACAGGAAGTGTTGCTGATTGAATGGTTGTTTTATGCAGGTAATGCTTATGAAGAAAAAAATATGGTAGCTTCCGCTGCAAATCATTTACTAAAAAACGGAACACGTACTAAAACAGCTTATGCGATAAATGAATATTTTGAATTTTATGGTGCTTATGTTAATCGTCATTCCAATCATGAAACGGCTTCACTTACCCTACATAGCTTAAGCAAATACTTGCCTGAATTATTACCGGTAATTTCTGAATTGTTAACTGATACAATTTATCCTAAAGACGAGCTTGCCATATTTAAGCAAAATCAAAAACAAAACCTTGAAGTAAACCTGAAAAAATGTGATTTTGTTGCTAATCGTATTATTGATGAAAACCTGTATGGCTTTACACATCCGTATGGAAAATATACTTCTACTTCAGATTATGATAACCTGCAACGCAATAAACTTATTAAGTTTTATAATGACTATTATATAAATGGAAAATGCGCTTTGTTTATAGCCGGCAACCTGCCGGCAGACATTGAGCAACTTTTAAACAAACACTTTGGTTCATTAAATTTAAACCAGCATGAACCGCTGCCAATAACCTATAATAAAAATCCATCAACTGAAAAAAAACAGCATTTAATTAATGATGTAAATGGTGTTCAATCAGCTATAAGAATTGCAAGGCCGTTTCCAAACAGGCATCATCCTGATTTTATAAAAGTGCAGGTGTTAAATAATATTTTAGGTGGGTATTTTGGTTCAAGGTTAATGAGCAATATACGGGAAGATAAAGGTTATACGTACGGCATACATAGTTACATCCAGAATCATATTCATGAAACTGCGTTAATGATTTCTACTGAAGCAGGCCGTGATGTTGCAGCAGCAACTATAACTGAAATATATAAAGAAATGGAACGGTTACGTAACGAAATGGTTGGTGAAGAAGAGTTGCATTTAGTACGCAATTATATGATTGGAAGTATTCTTGGGGATATAGATGGCCCTTTCCAGATTATTGCCCGCTGGAAAAATTATATATTAAATAATCTCGATGCTGATTACTTCAATAACAGTATATCAATCATAAAAAAAATTACTGCCGAAGAGTTACATGTACTTGCCAATAAATATTTACAGGTTGAAGATTTTTACGAATTAACCGTTGTATAATCATTTGTTTGCTGCATACACCAGTTGCTCAAACTGGGCTGAAAGCTGGTAATGCGAGTTTGGGTTTTGCTGCGTCATGATTAAACAGATAAGATGTTCTTTCGGGTCTGCCCAGTAAGTGGTTCCAAAAAAGCCTCCCCAGGCAAAACTACCTGCGTTACGGCTGCCATCGGCACTGCTTTTGTCGGTAACAATTTCAAAGCCCAAACCAAAATTATTTTTACCATTATAAAGAAAATCAAGCTGCGGATGCAACATCATTTCTACAGTGCGTTTAGATAAAATTGTTTTGCCGTTGTATGTTCCGCCGTTCATGATCATTTGTAAAAAAACGGCGTAATCAAAAGCAGTTGAGGATAAACCGGCACCGCCTGAAAAATAATGTTTTGTTGAATCAGGATAAGATGGGTCAACACCAAAATTTTTCTTTGTCCATGGAATTATATGATGCGTGGAGTCTTCCGTATAAACAGCAGCCAGCCTGCTGAATTTATCTTTTGGTACATTAAACCAGGTATCTTTCATATCAAGCGGCTCAAAAATATTGGTGCGTAAAAAATCTTCTAAATTCATTCCGCTTATAACTTCTATCAAACAACCTAACACATCAACGCTTAAACCATAAGTCCATTTTTCGCCGGGTTGATGTACGAGTGGTAACTTGCCTAATCGTTTCATAACATCTAACAGATTTTGGTTTGCTATTCCAATGCCTGATGGAATATTTGCTTTAGCATAAATTGCTTTCATTTTATCACTTCCAATGCCGGGATAATCAAGCCCTGAAGTATGCGTAAGCAGATCTTTAATGGTTACTTCTCTTTTAGCAGGAACTGTTGTGTACGTTGTATCAGCAGCATGAAAACTATCGAGCACGTTTTGGTGCGCAAACTCAGGAATGTATTTTGAAACAGGATCATTCACCGATAGCTTGCCTTCATCATATAAAATTAAAATGCCGGTGCTTACAATAGCTTTGGTTTGAGATGCAATGCGAAAGATAGCATCGCTTTGCATTGAAGTTTTTGTTATTGCATTACTGTAACCATAACCTTTATAATGTACAACCTGTCCATCTTTTACAATGATGGTTACTGCTCCTTTTATCCAGTCACGTGTTACATAACCGTTTACAAGCGTATCAATATTTGCAAGCCGTTTATAATCTATTGAAGCAAGCTGGCTACCGGATGTTTTAATAGTTTGCGCATTAATTATAAAAAAAATTAAAAGCAAACAAACTGTAACAATTATCCTGTTAAGCAATTTCATGTTTAGTTATATGATGTAATGACTATGTATTAAAAACTTTTTCATCTGCAGAAGGACCATAAATAGAAGGCACTGCAATATTGTTCAACCGCATATAAACAGTAAGCTGGCCGCGGTGATGCACCCAATGATTTAATGTTGAAGAAATATTCGGAACCATAGGCACAGACATTATTAAATCGCCGTTACGCTTTAATTCAAATTTTTTAGCAAAGCTTTCATCTGTTGCAGATTGCAATGCTTTCTTTGCCTTTTCAATATTCTCATCAAAATGTGCAACAAGTTCCTGTGTATTTGAAACCTGCTTATGCTTGAAGGTTGCAAAATCAATTTCGCCATCTTCAAGGGCAACCTGTATCCATTCAGGTATCTCAGCCACAAGCAAAGCAAGGTAACCGAGTGCCATTGATTTTTCATGCGGCTTCCAATTAAACAATGTCTCGGGAATTCTTTCCAAACATTTGCGGGTTGCAGGTACTTCCGCTTCCATCTCTTTTAAAAATGCATTTGCATAATCAATCATAAAAAAATTTAAACAGAACAAATATAAAGTTGTTGTTCAAAAGCACTTCAACAAAAAAGCCGCATTAAAAATGCGGCTTTTTAAAAATCAAACAATTTACCTGGTGACCAATGCATCGTCATTACTTGATAATATTACACTGTCTGTAGCATAATACTTATCATCTTTATCATAGTCTTCAACACTACCTGTACTCACAAAAGAATTTATATCATTGGTAAGCCTGTTTTTTTCTGTTATAAATAAACCATGCGGCGCACCTTCATAAACAGTGTAAACAGCATTGGTAATTAAAGCTGCAGCCTGTTCGCCGGCAGCTTTAATAGGCACTGTTTTATCAGCATCACCATGTATAATTAATGTGGGAATTTTTATAGATGATAATTCATTTCTGAAATCAGTTTGCGCAAATGCTTTCATGCATTCCAGCGTAGCTTTTTGCGAAGCTGTTGCAGCTAGTGAAAACGTCCAGTCCATAATACCCTGGCTAACCGGGTGGCTTAACAAATTGGCACCATAAAACTGTTTACCAAATGTTTGAAGAAAAGCTGTCCTGTCATCTCTTATTTTATTATCAAAATCCTGGAAAACTTCAAGTGGTGTTCCATCAGGGTTATCACCAGTCTTCAGCATATAAGGAATAATGGAGCTGACAAGTACAATTTTACTAATGCGTTCACAACCATATTTACTGCAATAACGAACTACTTCACCACCACCCATTGAAAAACCAACCAATGTAACATTTTGGAGGTTCAATTCTTCAAGCAAATTTTTTAAATCACCCGCAAGTGCATCATAACTATAGTTATCCAGCGATTGTTCTGATTGACCAAAACCACGCCTGTCGTATGCAATACACCTATAACCCGCTTCACGTAATGGAGTAATCTGGTATTCCCACATGGCATGAGTAACCGGCCATCCTGAAATAAATACTATCGGTTCTCCCTTGCCAAGATCTTCATAAAAGATTTTGATTTCTTCATTATTGCTTTTAGATTTTAGATAAGGCATAAATTATATTTTGATAATACGAAAACAAATAATCTGCCAGCAAAAGATAAAATGCTATTAATATATTTTTTAAGAATAAATTATTGACTTTATAAAAAATTAATTTTCGCTTTAAGAGCTGAACTGCAGATTAAATTCTTTTAAGAATTAATATGGAAGATTGAAGTTTTATCGTTTTATAAAAGCAAAAGCAATTTTTTGTTCCTGATTTCTTTGAAAACCATTACTGCAAAAGACTTTCAGGTTAAACTGTTGTTATCAAAGATCAAAATTAAAAGTTAAGGCTTCTTAAATACTCCTGCAACATAATGGCAGCGGCAATCTGGTCAATGTTCTCTTTTTTGCGGCGCTCCTTCTTTTTCATACCCATATCAATCATTGATTGTACAGCCATTTTAGAAGTATAACGCTCATCAACTTTTTCAATCTTCATCAACGGAAAATCTTTTTTAAATTTTTGTATAAACTGATTAACTAATGGTGTTGCGTGTGTATCAGAATCATCAAGATTTTTAGGCTCACCAATTAATACCAGTTCAACTGCTTCTTCAACAAAATATTTTTTTAAGAAATTATGTAATGATGAAGTTTCAACCGTAGTTAATGTGGTTGCAATAATTTTTAAAGGGTCGGTTACAGCAATGCCGGTACGTTTTTTTCCATAATCAATACAAAGAATACGTGCCATTGAAACAAGTTGAAAGCTGACAGATGAAAGTTGATATTAACTCAAAAATAAATCTGCAATAACCAAAACACCAAACACAACGCTGGCAATTCCGTTGGCAGTCATAAAAGCAAGATTTACTTTTCTTAAATCAGTTGGCTTTACAATTAAATGCTGATAAATTAGCATACCACAAAAAACAAAAATACCAAGCCCATAAATAAAATGAAAATGACCATAAAAACCTGCAGCAATAACACATGCAGCGCTAAGCATATGCAGTAATTCAGAAACATGCAATGCCTTTGATTTGCCAACCGTTGCCGGAATAGAATATAATTGTTGTGACTGATCAAACTCAACATCCTGCAAGGCATAGATTATATCAAACCCGCTAACCCAAAATATAACTGCAAATGAAAATAGTAATGGTAAAATATCAAAGCGGCCAGTTACAGCAAGATAAGCGCCGATTGGTGCAAGTGATAAACCTAAGCCCAACACCAAATGGCATAAAGCTGTAAACCGTTTTGTAAAACTGTAAAACAATACCACAAATAATGCAATTGGCGAAAGCAGAAAGCATATTTTATTTATAAAGAATGTTGCTGTAATAAAAATTACACAATTAAGAATTACAAATCGCAAAGCGCTTGATGGTGATATAATTCCTTTTGGTATTTCACGTATAGCTGTTCTTGGGTTTTTTGCATCGAAGCTTCTATCCAGATAACGGTTAAAAGCCATTGCTGCACTGCGTGCAGTTATCATACAAATCAGCACTAATAAAAACTTTAATAATAATTCACCTAAAGTAATTCTGATAGTATTATTATGACCTGCATTAAGCGAAAAACTTGTTTGCATCATACCTAAAAAAAAACCAATCAACGCAAAAGGAAGCGCAAAAATGGTATGCGAAAACTTTACAAGAGAAAGATAATTTTTGACTGTTGTCATGCTGCAAAAATACTTAATAAAAAATTGGCTCTAACTATTTACCAGTTTCCACAATACAATTCCTGCTGCAACAGAAACATTCAATGAATGCTTCATGCCCTGTTGCGGAATTTCTATACAGCCATCGCAAAGCTGCATCGCTTCATTTTGCACGCCAACCACTTCGTTGCCAAAAATTACTGCCGTTTTTTTATTTGATGATTGATTAAAGGTATCAAGCTTTATACTTTGTTCTGCCTGTTCAATGGCATACACTTTATAATCATTTTGTTTTAATTGATTTATTGCATCTCCGATATTATCAAACTGCATCCAGTTAACCGTTTCAACGGCACCAAGCGCTGTTTTATGAACTGATTTATGTGTTGGTGGTGGAGTATATCCACAAATAAAAATTGCTTCAATTAAAAATGCATCTGCTGTCCTAAATATGCTGCCGACATTATAAGCACTACGGATGTTATCAAGTAAAACAATAACCTTATTTTTTTCTGCCTGTTTAAATTCCTCAACCGTTTTGCGGTTGAGTTCATCAATGCTTAATTTTCGCATGGCACAAAAATAAAACTGCTTCTACATAAATGAAGAAGTAGTTGAACGATTAGTATTCTTAGTGCTTTTGTGTCTTCGTGGTTCAATAAAGTTAACCACTAGGTACATGCAGCAACCACATACTTATTTCAACTTCATATTAGAAATAACATCCTGAATTTTTTGTTTGAGTGATTGCCATGTTTCATCAAACTTATCCTTACTATCAAGATTGGTATGCACACTGAAATAGAATTTTATTTTAGGTTCGGTACCGCTTGGCCTTGCAGAAATTTTTGTTCCATCTTCTAACTTAAACTGCAGTACATTGCTTTTGGGTAAATCAATCTGCCATGTTTCACCGCTCTTTAAATTTTTGCCCTGGCTTGTTTGATAATCCAGCAACTCAAGCACCGGCGAATTGCTGATATGTGTCGGCGGGTTATCACGATAAGCCTGCATCATCTCTCCAATTTCTTCTTGCCCACGCATACCTTTTTTTGTTAAACTGATGAGCTCTTCGTAATAAAATCCATATTCAATGTACAGGTCAATCAGCTTATCATATAACGTAGTGCCTTCATTCTTTTCATAAGCCGCCATCTCGCATAAAAACGCAACCGCAGAAACAGCATCTTTATCGCGCAGCTTATCTCCTACCATCATTCCAAAACTTTCTTCACCGCCAATAACATAATTTTCTTTGCCTTCTTTTTCTTTAATCAATTCAGCAATCCATTTAAAACCGGTGAGCACATTATAACACTTAACATTATTTTTTTCAGCAATAATGTCAATCATGTCTGTTGTAACAATTGTTTTAATTACCATGTCATTCGGCTGGGCAATTCCTTTTTCTTTTCTTGCTTCCAACATATAAGAAATAGCAAGTACGGCAGTTTGATTACCGTTCATTAAAACCCACTGTCCTTTATGATTTTTTATACCGATTCCAACGCGGTCTCCATCAGGGTCTGTACCCAATAAGATATCAGCATTCATGTCACTAGCTTTCTTTAACCCGATGCTCATTGTTTCACTTTCTTCAGGATTTGGGTATACAACTGTTGGAAAATTACCATCGGGTTTCTCCTGTTCTGCAACAATGGTTACATTGTCAAAACCAAACGCAGCAAGCACTTTTGGCACAAGTGTTATACCTGTACCATGTATCGGCGTATAAACAATTTTTAAATCATGCTGCTTTGCAATCACATCAGGATAAACGCTTAAACTCTTCACCATGTTTATGTAAGCATCATCCATTTCTTTACCAATGATTGTTACGTTGCTTTCGCCGCCGGTGAACTTAACATCATCCACACTTTTAATGGCGTTTACTTCGTCAATAACATTTTTATCATGTGGCGGAACAAGCTGGCCGCCATCATTCCAATATGCTTTGTAACCATTATACTCTTTTGGATTATGCGATGCCGTGTTAATTACGCCGCCATTCAATTTCATGTATCGAATAGTAAAGCTTAATTCAGGAGTTGGGCGTAAATCTTCAAACAAAAAAGCTTTAATGCCATTTGCTCCAAAAACATTAGCAACTGTTTCTGCAAAAAAGCGGCTGTTGTTGCGGCTGTCATGCGCAATAGCCATTTTTATTTCGCTGTCAGGATATGTTTTTTTAAGATAATTCGCAAAGCCCTGCGTTGCCATCCCAACAGTATATTTATTCATGCGGTTAGTGCCAACTCCCATTACACCACGCAAACCTCCGGTGCCAAATTCAAGATTTCTGTAAAATGCATCTGTAAGTTCAGCTTCATTATTATCATCCTGCAATTTTTTTATTTCATTCTTTGTTTCATCATCATAATTGCCTTTAAGCCATGTATCAATTTTTTGTTTTACGGCAGCATCCATATTTAAATTTTTTATTAGTATTGAAATTAATTGAAGACTAAGCAACAAAAATAATTTTATTAATCACTAATTAAAATTTAGTATTTCCATATTTTGGAATACATATAATTTGTTGTTTATAATTTAAAACTTAGCCAAAGAGTAAGAATTGTAATCCTGCAAAAATGTTGTTACGTATTTATTACCTATGAATTTTAAATTATCGAATAACGATGTTGTAAAAAAACCGGAACCAATACCTGTTTTTATTGCTGATTTATTGTTGCAGCAGCATTTAAGCTGATGAGTAAAAATTATTTATAAGCAATATATTTTGTGGTGATTTGTTTGAAAATTAGTATTTACAGCTAGTTAAGTATTTAAATACATGTATAAATACTGTGAATTTAATTTGTATGTTGCACTGCATTAATAATCCCATATGAAGAAAATTCTTATAACAATTATTTCGTTTGTTTCATTTACACTATTGCATGCACAAAAAGATACTACGCAACAATACGGAGTTGGTGATTCTACCAAACCAGAAACATTTGAAATATACTCTCCTGTTCCACCGGTTGTAACGCCAGGCGCTTTGCCACAGGATGCACCATCAGACGCAATTATTTTATTTGATGGTAAAAACCTGAATGCATGGCGCTCTAATAAAGACACCACAAAACCAGCTGATTGGGATGTGCATGATGGTATCATGACGGTAAGCAAGAAAGGCTTGGGTGATATTGAAACAAAGCAACGATTTATGGATTACCAGTTACATGTTGAATGGCGTGAACCTTCGGATATACAAGGCACAAGCCAGGCAAGAGGTAACAGCGGAGTTTTTCTGGCATCAACTAATGGACCTGGCGGTGGTTATGAAATACAAGTACTCGATTGTTATAATAATAAAACTTATACAAACGGGCAAACAGGTGCTGTTTATAAACAAAGTATTCCATTAGCTAATGCATGCAAAAAGCCAGGCGAATGGCAGTATTATGATATCATCTGGACTGCTCCACGTTTTGATAACGATGGTAAATTATCAAGCGCAGCAAGAGTTACTGTAATTCATAATGGCGTGCTGCTGCAAAATAATTTTGAACTGAAAGGTGAGACAAGGTATATAGGATTTCCTTACTATGTAGCACATGGTGCATCTCCCATAAAACTTCAGGCACACGGCGACCCAAGTAAGCCTCTAAGTTATAGAAATATTTGGGTAAGGCCACTGGATTAATAACTTATCATGTTTTTGTAAATCGTTTACTTATGACAAAACAGTTATGGCTTAACCTGCCAGTAAAGAATGTAGAAAATTCTAAAAAATTTTTTTCAGCATTGGGATTTTCTTTCAATACGCAATACGGCAATTCGCCTGTATCTGCCAGCCTTGTTGTTGGTAAGAATGTTATCATGTTGTTTGAAGAAGCATCTTTTAAAAGTTTTACAAAAACAAACATTGCCGATACAGCAACAAACGCTGAGGTACTAATTTCTATCGATGCTGAAAGCAGGGAAGAAGTAGACGAACTTGCTCAAAAAGCATCAGATGCAGGCGCAATTATTTTTGCTAAACCCATTGAAAAAGATGGTTGGATGTATGGCTTTGGTTTTACTGATCCTGACAATCACCGGTGGAATGTTTTGTTTATGGATATGAGCAAAATGCCTGGCAAAGCTTAATGCTTTTTATTGAGAAGCTTCTTCTTTAAATACAATACCATGTTGCTTTAATTCCTCCAATACGGGTTCGTATATTGATGGCAGAACAGGAATATGTAAACCTGTTTCTTTTATTTTTTCTTCTAAAATTAATTTTGCAGCAATACCCAAAGGTAAACCAACTGTTTTTGCCATAGCCGTATGAACATTGTCTTTACCTTTTACAGCAAGACAGCTCTTAATCCGGTGATGTTTGCCTTGTTTTTCATATTCAATTTCATGAAGCATAATTATCATATCCTTATCATCAGGTTGTAAAGCAAGTTTGCTTTCTAAAATATGTTGTAACACATCAGCAGCACTGCACAAGCCTTTATTAATTATCGTTTCATCATCATTCAGTCCTAAAAAAAATAATTGCTTAAATGTAAGATTGGCTTCATGCATTTGTACAGCCACACTTTCTGCCGCACGGTTTTTTACCTCATTCACATTCAGCGTAGTTAGCTCACCGGTTTCATCAATCAGCATAAAATCATTTTCAGGTTCTTCGCCTTCACTTAATGCTTCTTTTTCTGCTTCCATTAAATTCATCAATTGCTCCATCATCTTCTTTGCATATTCCAGCCTTGCACTTAACAGCTCCGTAAGCCATTCACTAAAACCATGGTTCTCAAAATGCTCTTTAAAAAAAGATGAAAGTGACAAGCCATCCGTATTGTATGTTTTTTCTTCATCGGTTAATTTAAGCGCGATAATATTTTTCCAGCCTGAACAAAAATCAGGATGCCGTAAAGTGGTTCTTATAAATGTTTGTACATCTTTTAAATCGTACAATAAAAGATAACTTAATGAATCGCGGTTTGGATAATAAGCATAATCACCAAAGCCAGGAACATCTACATGATGATTAACGGAGAAAAGATTATCGTATTCAATATTTACTTCTACATTATTTTCTATATAATGTGCGCCGGCTTTACCAGCCATTACAATATTACGCGGATTCCAGCTTATTTTATAATGCCATGGATTATCATCGCTTTCAGGGGCAATAAGGCCGCCGCAATGCGATCTGAATGATGTGATGGTTCCATCTTCAGCTTTAATCTTATTGATCATCTGCATAGCACTCATGTGGTCAATACCAGGGTCAAGACCCATCTCACATAAAAACAAAATATTATTGTCCTCAATCTGAGCTGACAAAGCTTTTATTTCTTCATTAGCATAAGAAGCCGTCAGCAAATGTTTTTTAAATTGAATGCAATCAAGTGCAATTAAATAGTGCAGGTGCGGCGGCATTAGAGAAATTACAAGATCAGCTTCACAAATATATTTTTGCCGTTGTTCATTATTGGTTACATCAATAGCAATGGCAATAGTGTTTGCATGTTTGCCAACCTTTTTTTTAACCGCATTCAAATCGTTGTCAGCAACAATTACATTCCAATTTTTGTTTACGGAAAGATTTTTTAAATAATCAATTAGAACAGTAGCGGACTTACCGGCGCCAAAAAGCAAGATATGTTTTACGGTTTTATCAACAGGCATTTCAAAAACTTGTGCGGCGAAGTTAAGTAAGCAAAATATCAATTATCGCCAACAGCATAAACGCCGTTTGCGTCTGAACTAACTAATGAAACTTTTGAAGTAGCATAAGCAGCATCAGTATCTTTTGCTGTTTTTATATTAACGGATTTGCCGGCTTTTAAATTATGCAGGTATAAAGTTTCGCCTTTGCGATAGCGACCTGAAGCATCATAATACATTACGTTAACCACTGCAAGATCAAGATCAACATTACTAACGTTTTGTACTTTTATATCGCCGCTGCCATCATTCATCGTAATGTATTCCGGAACACTCACATAATTAAGACATAGATTAGTATTTGAATTTTTTAGTACTGAAGTATTGACTGCGGTTTGATTTACATTCTGATTTTTAGCTGCATCTGCAACATTTGTTCTGCGTTTTACCGGCCTGTTTTCAGCTACATTCAGATCTGTATTGTTTGATTCCTGAGCATCGTTATAAATATTATCTTTTGGAACGCTGTTAATTACGGCTGGATCAAACTGTTTAGTCAGTTGCTTTGATTTTTTCAAATCAACATCGGTAATGTTTGATGTTTTTGATGAGTTAATGTTACTATTAACTTTGTTATTTGTATTACTTTCTTTAACCGGTTCTATAAATTTTACAGTGCTTGCATTACCCGCAGATTCTTGTTCTTTCTTTACAGTTTCCTTTAAATCGCCTGTAATATTATTTGTATTTTGAATTGGCTTTTCAATTGATGCAGTCTGATGATTTTTAAATGGATTTATTTTTATCTCAGCAGGCTTATCTTTATTTTTATCCGTAACAACAACCTGGTTACCTGCAGGCAAACCATTTGGAACCACAGCAACTTTTGTATCATGCATCAACCAAAATGCAATACTGAAAATTATAATAAGTGCTAAAGAAGGCAATATAAATTCAGAAGCTTTACCAAGCTTGATGTTCTTCGATTTTTTCTTTTGCTGAAGAAGGCTATCAATATAATTATTGGTAATGGTATCAAGGGACTGCTCAAACTTTTTTTCAAGAACAGGTTCAGCTTTTGCCTGGTTAATTTTTATTTGTTTAGCTGCGTGTTTTGCTTGTATACTAACAAGTTTTGCAGCCGCAACATAACGCTTCTCATGTTCCCAGTCAAGCCATGCCTGTTCCCAGCTTAAAGATTTTACATTAGCTGGTTGCACTTTAGGCAAATCAATAATTTTTGTTGATGAAATCTTCTTTGGTTCAGCCAACATCACATCTTTATAAGCAGGAACTATTGTTTGAATTTTACTCCATGCCGCTGAAACTTTATAACGCGGCTTTTGCTTAGGCGATTCTGTTTTAAGGATGGCATCGTTTATTGAAACAGCCGCCTGAACCGGGCTACTTACTTGTGTTGCTGAACTTACTTTTAGATTGTTTGCAACAGCTTTTTCAGAAGCATCCGGAACATATATTTTAAACTCTGCCATCTCAGTTGGGTAACTCCATGCAGCACTGCGTTCATCAGCCCAAATTAAATCAAATGGCTTTAAATTTTTTTGTATTAATTCATCAGCCGTAAAGGGACCCTGTTCTTTATTATTACGCAGAAGGCGGTAAACTTTATTATTCATACAAGCTGGATAAATTATAAATGCATAATTGTAAAAAATTATTGTAAAAGCTGTGATAAATTTTAGTCAAAATAGTTTAATCATATGTTTGTGAAAATCGTAAACTCAAATCTCCGCTTATCCTCACGTTATGCACCCTAAAAAAACTTAATGTATATCTGGAAGGCTTAAGAAAATTCAATTAACGTAAGTTTGCGAAACCACAATTAGAGCATGCAAATACCACAGGGAAAACTTATTGCAATCGGCGGGGCTGAAGACAAAGGAACAGAGGTTGAAAAAGGAGAAATTCATAAGAACAACCTTAATTTTTTTGAACTGGGTATTTTGCGCCGTATAGTTGAAGAAGCCGGTGGTGTTAATAAACGTATCGAGGTTATTACAACCGCATCAATGATACCCCACCAGGTTGGTGAAAATTACCTGAATGCATTTGGAAAAATAGGCTGCGTTAACGTGGGCATTATGCATATACGCAACCGTGAAAATCTCAAGCAGGCTGAGTATGCAGAACGTTTAAAAGAGTGTGATTGTATAATGATGACCGGCGGTAACCAAATGCGTTTAACAGCAACGTTAGGAGGCACAGAATTTTTGAAAATTTTGCGTGACAAATATTGGAACGAAGAGGTTGTTGTGGCAGGAACTTCGGCCGGTGCAATGGCAATGAGCAGCTCCATGATTTACGAAGGCAACCCTTTTCGTGCGCATTTGAAAGGAGAAGTAAAAATCACAACAGGCCTGCGCATGATTGACAATATTATCATTGATTCACATTTTGAAAAGCGTGGTCGCTTTGTAAGGCTTGCCCAGGCAGTTGCAGGCAACCCTGCCTGTATTGGTATCGGGCTTGGTGAAGATACAGGCATGATAATTACCGAAGGCAATAAAATGGAAGCTATTGGCAGCGGACTGATAGTAATAATTGATGGCCATGAAGTAGTGCATACCAACATCGCAGATATACCCGAAGGCAACCCAATGAGCATTGAAAACCTGCATGTCCATTTTTGTGCAAGAGGTAATGGTTATAATATTGATGAAAGAAAATTTGTTGAAAAGATGGGCAAGGAAAACACACCGTTTATGTCAGATGTAATTTAAAATTTGCCGTATGAAACGAAGCCATAGATTTTAAAGTATTATCTTAAGCAAGAATTAAAATTTATGGCGAATTCCATGTGACCTTAAATAATTAAAATTGTACACATGAATATCACCAATAAACTTATCTGGGTTTTTGTTTTTATAGGAGCACTTATATTAATGTCTTTTATTAAAGATTCAAAAGCAAAAAATAAACGCATAATTTTTTTTGGCGATTCAATAACGCAAATGGGTGTGCAGCCAAACGGTTATATATCTATGATGAAAGATATGCTTGCACAACAAGGCATCAGCAATTATGATTTGATGGGCGCAGGTATTGGTGGCAACAAAGTGTATGATTTGTATTTAAGAATGGATTCTGATGTGATTGAAAAATCGCCTGACATAGTAGTGATCTGGGTTGGCGTAAATGATGTATGGCATAAAAGTATGTATGGCACAGGAACGGATGCTGATAAGTTTGAAAAATTTTATCGCTCCATTATAAACAAACTACAAAGCAATAATATTAAAGTAATGCTTGTAACGCCGACAACCATTGGCGAAAAAAATGATTACAGCAACCAGCAGGATGGTGATTTAAATAAGTATGCACAGATAATAAGAAACATTGCAAAAGATTTAAGCCTGCCTTTATGCGACCTGCATTCTGTCTTTCATTTATATGAAGTAAACAATAATGCAACAAACGTTGACAAAGGTATTCTTACTCTTGACGGTGTACATCTTAATGATGTTGGCAATAAACTTGTTTCAACAGAAATGTGGAATGTGTTGAAGGATATACAATAATTTTATTGATTAATAGCAGCGATACCCGGCAGTTCTTTGCCTTCAAAAAATTCAAGCATGGCGCCGCCGCCGGTGGATACATGACTTACTTTATCTGCAAAGCCAAATTGATTTACAGCAGCAACACTATCACCGCCGCCAATTAATGAATATGCACCTTTTTCAGTAGCATCTGCAACTGCCTTTGTAATGGTTTTTGTACCATGCTGAAAACACTCCATTTCAAATACGCCCATTGGCCCGTTCCATAAAATTGTTTTAGATTTCAGTATCACTTTAGTAAACATATTGCAGGCCATCGTACCAATGTCCAGACCCATCCATCCATCAGGAATAGTAGTGCTCATAGATGATGAAATACTTGCATCATTTGCAAACTTATCTGCAATAATTGAGTCGCTTGGCAAGTGAATACAAACATTTTTTTCGGCAGCCTTTGCCATTATTTCTTTAGCAGTTGCTATACGGTCTTCTTCACATAATGATGAACCGATGTGGCCGCCTTCTGCTTTAAAAAAAGTATAAGCCATGCCACCGCCAATGATTATATCTGTTGCCCTGTCAAGCAGGTTTTCAAGAATCAAAATCTTGTCACTCACTTTAGCGCCGCCAATAATTGCAGTGAAAGGTTTTTCGGCACTCTTCATTATTTTTTCAGCAGCTTTAATCTCACTTTCCATCAGCAAACCAAACATTCTTTTTTCCTTTGGGAAAAACTTTGCAATGATTGCTGTTGATGCATGTGCCCGGTGCGCTGTACCAAATGCATCATTTACATACACATCACCGAACTTTGATAATTTTTCTG
>CAHJWK010000023.1 GCA_903642275.1 Chitinophagaceae bacterium | reverse complement strand
TTACTTCATGACAAAGAAACAATAGAAATATGCTCTAATTTGAATTGAATCATTGATGAGTGATAAGTATTTTAAGCACTGCCTTTACTAACCATTAAGCCACGATAACAGCATTATTAAATCGCAAACACTAATAAAATGAAATCACAAAATCAGTATGCAAGACTTGCCGGCTTCATGTTTCTTTTCGTAATTCTTACAAATATTTTGGGCGATTATATTACTGCTCAAATTGAAGTTGCAGGAAATTTCCCTGAGACCGCCCGTAAAATTATTGCTTCCGAACATGTTTATCGTTTTGGGTTAGCCATGTCATTTATTTCCAGTTTATGCACAGTTCTTTTGGCAATGGGGCTTTATGGTGTTGTAAAACCGTTGAACAAAAATTTAGCGCTTCTTGCCCTTATATTCAGAATTGTTGAAGCTGCATTGGGCGCAGCTATGTCCATCATTAATTTTACCTTTCTTAAATTATATATAAGTACTGATTATATTAATTCGTTTAATATTAAACAACTATCTGCTCTCGTTGCTTTGCAATCAGGCGGATATGATAATACAATTAGTATTGCGGGGACTTTCTTTGGGATGGGTTCAATCATATTCTTTTATCTTTTATCCAAATCAAATTATCTCCCAAAATTCATATCGGTTTCTGGCTTCTTTGCTTCTTTGCTGGTTCCCTTGCTTTGTCTGACAAAACTTACTCTACCACAATATGCTGACATAGCAGACTATGTTTGGCTACCCATGGGCATCGCAGAAGTATTGGCTGGTCTGTGGCTCTTATTTAAAGGAGTAAAAGACAATACAAGAACAAAACCTGCTTACGATAATAACGTTATTAATTAACGGAATTGTTATCCATAACTGCACGGAATGTTGTTTTAGATGCGAATAATACTTTCATATTAAACGTAAATTTAAGAGCAATCATTACGCTTAAATACAACTAGCAAATCGCAATGATTAACACTAAAATACAATTACTTGGACATGCCACTTTTAAACTAACTACACCAGAAGATAAAATAATTATTGTAGATCCTTGGCTAATTGACAATCCATATATTCCCGCGGGGTTAGAGAATCAAAATGTTATTGATTTAATATTGATAACTCACGGGCATGAAGACCATTTTGATATTCACATCAAAGACATAATCAAAAAGACAAACCCTAAAATCATTGCAAACAATATTTGCAGGCGCTATCTAATTGAGCAAGATGTGCCCGAACAATTGCTTGAACCAATGAATTACGGGGGAACAATAAATGTTTTTGATGTAAAGCTTAGTATGGTAACAGCATTTCATAATGCGCATATTTTTGTTACTGACCGAAAAATAACGTATCCCCATGCAAGTAACGGGTTTATTGTTCGCTTGTCTGATAGAACAACAATTTATTTTGCAGGAGACACTTGTGTTTTTGGCGACATGAAACTTATCAGTGAGATTTATAAACCCAATATCGCAGTAATTCCAATTGGAGACCGTTCAATGATGGGAGCATTAGAAGCATCTTATGCTGTTAAACTCTTAAACACAAAACACGTGATACCGTTTCATTATGGCACATTTCCTGAACATACACAAACCTCAGACGAATTTTTAGAGATGACAAAGGACTGCACACATTGTACAATTCACATACTTAAAGCAGGCGAAATTCTAACCTGCAACGAGCTATAAATTATATTTCAAAAATCTTGTGATTTTTTTTAAGTCTTGCGATAAATAGATTAAGAAAACGTAAAAGTGTTTTCGCAAATCTTCAAATTCAAAAACGTAAAAAATGAAACAGATTACTTTGAAAAAATCGTATGTAATTATTGGTGTATTAATATTTTTAAATACCCCCTTTTCTTTTGGGCAGAACAGCCTTGTTGCAATTCCTGATACAAAAGAGTTTGTTATCAAATCCAATTTTAATCAGAAAGATTATCAGCTGGATGTTTTGCTGCCAAAGAGTTATTCAACCTCGGATACAATTCATTATCCAGTGTTGTATGTTTTAGACGGAAAATATTCCTTCACATCATTTTATTCAATAAGAAGTGTGTTGGATTTGGGAAAAGAAATTAAAGATGTGATTATAGTAGCTATTGATGGTAATAACTTATCTGAATCGGATTGGATGGCAAACAGATTCAATGACTTTACTCCTTCCAGTATTCCACAGGCAGATTCAACCTGGTCAAAAATATTCAACTTACCTTATGGAAAATTAATATCAGGAGGGGCTTCGTTATTCTTTAAAACGATCCAAAAAGATATTATACCATTTATTGATAAGCAATATAAAACCAATAGTAGCCGGGCTTTATTTGGTCATTCCCTGGGAGGTTTATTTGTTGGCTACTGCTTTTTATCGAAACCAGATTTGTTTCAGAAATATTCTATGAACAGTCCTTCGTTTTGGTGGAACAATGGCGAGATGTTATCGCTTGAAAATTCTTTTATCAAACAAAATTCCAGCGTCCCTGCCAGTCTATTTATTTCAGTCGGTGCCCTTGAAGGTACGCCGATGATTTCACCAATAACTTCCTTTGCTGATTCACTAAAAAATCATTATGCTAATTTTAAAAATCACAAGTCAAATATTCGACAATGAAACGCATTTATCTGTTGTACCTGTAGCAAGCAGCAGGACCCTAAAAGTATTCTATGGTCATTAAACTAATTAAATGATCTATCAAGATGGCAGCAGATAAAGGAAATTTTACAAAGCTTATTCAGGAGAACAAAAAGATAATCTTTAAGATTTGCAATTCTTATTGTTCCAACAAAAATGATAGAGATGATTTAGCCCAGGAAATTGTATTTAATCTATGGAAATCTTTTGAAGGCTTTACTTGGGATTCTAAATTCTCGACCTGGATGTATCGCATAGCTTTAAACGTAGCGATTTCGTTTTATAGAAAAGAAATGAGGTCAATTAAATTTAGTTCTTTCTCAGAAGATTTAATTGTATTTGAAGAAGCCACAGATGCGAATATCGATGTTGAAAATAATCTAAGCTTGTTGCAGAAATTTATTCATGAATTAAACGAAATAGATAAATCAATTATGCTGCTCTACCTGGAAAACAAAGGCTATAAAGAAATTGCTGAAATTACGGGTATTACAGAATCTAATGTGGCAACAAAGATCAATCGCATTAAAACCAAATTAAAATCAAAATTTTTAAATAATTAAAACAATAGTATGGAATTAGAAAATCTTAAAACTATGTGGCAGGATTATGATTCAACACTTGAAAATTCATTAAGCGTAAACTTGCGTACGCTTGATTTAATACAAACACAAAAAATTAAATCTGTACTTGCGCCGTTATACTGGCAAAGAGCAATTGAAATCATTCTTCACACTGCTGCGCTAATATTGTTATCAGTCTTTTGCTTTTATAATTATAAACAAATGCCTTATGCAATCTCAGGTTATGTACTGATTGTTTTTTATTCAATGGCATTTAGAAATTCTTTTAATCAGTTGAAAGCTTTAAATACTATCAATTCTTTAAAAGATGTGATTTCGATTCAAAGTGCATTAGCAACAATAAAATCGAATAACCTTTATTTTGTTAGAATAAGTGTATTAATAATTCCTGCACTTCTATCTTTTCCTGTTGTAGTGTCAAAAGCGATCGTTGATTTAAAACTTGCCTCAATATTTAGTTTTGATATAATAAAACAAACAAGCGGTAACTGGTGGATCGCTCAGGTTGTCGCTTTTATTATCTTGATACCGCTTGGCGTTTGGTTTTACAATCAGGTAAATTATAAAAATGTACAAAAAAAATGGGTGTATAATTTAATTGGAAAAGTATCAGGAACAAGAGTAAGAAAAGCTATTGAGTATTTGAACGAATTGAACATTTTAAAACATGGTAATATTAATTGTAAAATTCTAGTTAAGTAGTTAAGAAATAATATGCGTACAAGTATGTTAACAATCGTTTTGATTTTTTCTCTAACCAATATTTTTGCACAGGAACATAAATCAAAACTTACAATCTCACATTTAAGCGGCGACTTTTATATTTATACAACTTACAACACATACAAAGGAGATTAGGTACCGGCAAACGGCATGTATCTTGTAACTGATTCCGGTGTTGTTATGTTTGACACGCCTTGGGACACAACTCAATTTCAACCATTGCTTGATAGCATAAAATTAAAGAATAACAAAAGTGTGATACTGTGCATTGCAACACATTTTCATAGTGACAGAACAGCGGGGCTGGAGTATTACAGCCAACAGGGAATTAAAACCTATACTACAATTCTTACAGATGAAATAAGTAAAAAAAATAACAAGAAAAGGGCAAAATTTTTAATATCAAAGGATACTTTTTTCAATGTTGGACAATATTCTTTTGAAACTTATTATCCTGGACAAGCACATACCGTTGATAACATAGTAATTTGGTTTAAAAAACAGAAAATCCTTTATGGAGGATGCTTGATAAAAAGTGCCGATGACGACGATTTGGGTTATTTAGGAGATGCAAATACCGCTGAATACGCATCCACCATAAAAAATGTTGAAAAAAGATGCACCCAACCAAAATTTATTATTGTTGGTCATGGTGATTGGACAAATACAAATTCATTGAAACATACATTAAAAATGGCACAGCAATTAAAAAAAAAAATGATCGCTAACAGCTTGTAAATACAATCATAAAAATACTTGGAGATTTCACATTCATACAATAATATATTTTCGTACAGTTACTGTTCGCTATTGAACAGTTTGGTAATTGATATAATTTCTTAATCTTCTCTCTTGCAATCGTTTAAGTAGTGGCACATCCGTTGACCCATGATTTTGCCTGAGGAAGAGGTGTGTTCTGAAATTTACCTTCTCTCACTAAATTAGCTATCATGTTTAAAAATTATTTTAAAACTGCCTGGAGAAATATAAAAAAGAACAAAGGTTTTTTTGCGCTGAATTTTGTTGGCTTATATATAAGTGTTGCTGCTTGTTTATTAATCAGCTTGATTATTCTACAAGAAACAAGTTTTGATAAATCTGCAAATAACAAGACCAGCATTTACAGAATTGTAAAAAGCGTTTCAAAGCCTGAAGGCAAAACATATGGTTCGATAACTCCATACCCGCTTGCAACTGCTTTGCGTGCAGAGATGCCCGGTAAAAAATTAATCTCTCAAATTCATTTTCAAAAAGACGACGTTATTTCTTTTGAGAATAAAAAGTTTAAAGAACAAGATATTGTTTTTGCTGATTCCGTTTTTCCGAAATTATTTCCTTTAACTGTAAAGCAAGGCAGCATCGAAAGAGCGTTGTCGGAACCAAATTTTACAATACTTACTGAAGAAACTGCACACAAGTTTTTTGGTAATAACAATCCAATTGTAAACGCTTAAAAATTGCAAATCTTGTTGACTTGCAGGTAGCGGCTGTGATTGCTAATGCGCCGACTAATTCGCATTTGCCCTATAACATGCTCATTTCTTACGGCTCATTAAGACCTGAATTTATCGGCGGTTTTCCGCTTAACCAATGGGGGCTAAATGCATCAGGATTTGTTTATATAGGATTACCGGATAAAAATGAAGTACAGCATGTGCAATTAGCGCTTGCTTTAATTGCGAAAGACCATCTTAATAATGTAAATGACGGAACTAAAACAAACTTCAGTCTGCAACCTTTACCTGATATTCATTACAATCAATTATATGCTGCAAACAACCCGTCATATACAATAAATTATAATTACTTGTATTTAATTGGCGCCATTGGTTTGTTTTTGATTTTAGCGGCATGTATAAATTATACTAATCTATCTACTGCACTTGCAATAAAAAAATCAAAAGAAATTGGAGTTAGAAAAACAATGGGCGCTACAAAAAAGCATCTCATTAAACAATTTTTATCTGAAACTTTTTTTCTCACAGCTTTTGTTTTTATAGCGGCAAGCTTATCTGTACGGTTGTTTCTTCCACCATTAAATAATTTTCTTGGTAAAAGCATTCCGCTTAACTGGCTGCATATAAACAGTGAATTGCTATTGACAGGCTTGTGGGTCTTCGTTTCTTTGTTGTCGGGGTTATATCCTGCATTTGTGTTATCGGGTTTTAATCCAATCACGGCTTTAAAAAATAAAATAATCACACCAAAAGCTTCTGTTGTTACACTAAGAAGAAGCCTGGTTGTGTTTCAGTTTCTAACGGCGCAAATATTAATTATCGGCGCTATTGTAGTTGCCAAGCAAATGAACTTTATTCAATCGCAACCATTAGGTTTTACTAAAAATAATGTAGTTGACATATCGCTTCCTGAAAATAAAAAAGAACAGTTGAAATTATTAAAAGATAAATTATCCACTATACCAGGCGTAAGCAACGTGAGCTTTTCATTAGGCGCACCGGTAACTGAGAATAATGCTTTTACTGGTTTTAACCTTAAAGAGAAATATTCTACAGAAAAAATTGATGTGCAAGTAAAAGCAGCCGACAAAAACTATTCGGCAACATACGGGCTTCAACTAAAAGCAGGAAGATGGTTTGATGAGAATAATGAACACAGCGTCGATGATGCTATTCCGGATTCTTTAAAGCATTATGCATTTGTGTTGAACGAAACAGCAGTCAAAGCGCTCGGCTTTTCGTCTGCGGTAGACGCATTAGGTAAGTATGTAACATTTGGGATGAACGATATTTCAGCTCCAGTAATTGGTGTAGTAAAAGATTATAACACTGCCTCTTTACATGATGTTGTTAAGCCTGTATTAATGGTTGAATTTCCTTTTTTTTACTACGATGCAGGCATAAAATTAAACAATGGTTATTCAGCAAAAACATTATCTGCTATTGAAAAAGCATGGACGTCTGTCTATCCTAATCAATTATTTGAAAGCAATTTTTTAGACGAGCACATCGCTTCATTATATAAAAATGAAAAGCGCACTCAACAATTATTTAACCTCTTTACATTTTTATCTGTTGTAATAAACATACTTGGCTTAATTGGACTGCTTTCGTTTATGATAGAACAAAAAAATAAGGAGATTGGTATAAGAAAAGTATTAGGTGCTTCGGTAAAAGATATATCATTCATTTTATCAAAAGATTTTTTGCAGTTGATAATTGTTGCATTTTTTATCGCGGCACCGGTTGCATGGCTACTTATGAATAAATGGCTGCAAGATTTTGCTTATCGCACAGTAATAAGCTGGTGGGTTTTTGCAGTATCAGTTTTATCCGCACTAGTTGTAACGTGCATTGCAGTTGGGTTTCAAACCATAAAAGCAGCGATAGCAAATCCAGTAAAGAGTTTGAGAACAGAATGAAGCAATAAGACAATAATGAATTAGACATCAACAATCATATGTTATAAAAAAATTTTTATACTTTAAAGTTTTTTTCAAAATCGATTATAAACATCTTCTTAGCGACAAGGCGTTTTCCTTTATGTATAAAAGGGCAGAGTGTATGCTTTGGCAGGCTAGAATTTTAAACAGCAAATTTCACAGGATAACTTTAAATCCATTTCAACAAATCAAATCTTCCCGTTAAATAATTTTAAAGCCGTAACGTTCGTAAATACAACTAATGGAATTAATAAATATAAAGTTGATGGCAATCCTGTTCTTCAGTTATATCTTTAAAGAGGTTTTACAAAAGGTAAACAAAAATAAGCTCTATGTCAATCTATTGGGAGAGCACAAACAAAGTATAAGACTTAAAGGTCATTTGACTATCATAGTTTTATCAACATAACTTACTGTTCGATGAAGTGCGATATCTTATCTCGATTTTTATTTATATTATTTCTTCACTTTACACCTTGTAATAGAATCAACCTACAATGGCAGGCGTAAAGTCATTCTGCTTTCAAGCTTTTTACAGGATTTGTAATGGCGGCTTTAAATGTTTGAATACAGATGAGTAAAACGGTTACCGACGTTATGCAGGCAAACACAGTTATAAAAGGATATGCAGTCACCTCAATTTTGTAAACATAATTATTAAGCCATTGCTTGGTTACCAGGTATGCAATAGGGCATGCGATGCATGCAGCAATAACAATCAGCTTTATAACATCACTCACAAACAATGCAAGCATATTGGTAACAGATGCGCCAAGCACTTTTCTTATACCTATTTCCTTTGTTCGTTTCGCCATGCTTAATGATACTATGCTGAATGTTCCAAGCAACACAATTATAACCGCTAATATGGTTGCCAGATATGATGCATTTTTTAATTGCAATTCCTGTTTATACGTTGCATTTAAAGTATCATCCATAAACGAATAATCGAAGGCTTCTTCTGGTAATAAAGAAGTGAATTTCTTTTCAAGCGCAGCCATTGTTTGCCGCATATTATCCGGCTTTATCCTTACAGAAAGAACACGAAAAGCATCAAACTGGTAGATGTTCAAAAACGCAAGTGGCTTTATACTTACCTGGTTCGATTCTACATGAAAATCTTTTACCACGCCTGAAATAATATAGCTGCTCTTATCAGTTGCATCTTTTATTGTTTTACCAATGGCTTCCCTTGCATTTTTAAAACCCAGCTCCTTTAAAAGTGTTTCATTAATTACAACAAGCAAAGAATCATATTCAACATTTGCACCGCTGAAGAAGGTACCTGCCAGCAAAGGAATTTTAAATGTGCTGGCATAGTTATCGTCACTTACAATACCAAACGCTTCTACTGCATCGTCATCATCATGACCTGCCTGATAAAACTGGGGACGCTCTGCACTGTTCCAGCCGGGCGTTGTATAATTTACAGATGCCTGTATAACACCCGGCACTTCTTTTATTTGTTCTCTTACGGCTTCAATCTCTCTCACTCCCTGCTTCGTCCATTTACGCGGCAGCCAGATATTTACCAGTTGCTCTTTATCAAAACCCAGGTCTTTATTAATATCATAGTTTACCTGTTTTGAAATAATAATTGCTGCAATAAAAACAACAGTTGCAGTAATAAATTGAAATACGATGAGTGCTTTTCTAAGCGATATATTTTCACCTACCGTTGCCAGTTTTCCTTTTACAGAATCAGCAACTTTTACCGACGATAAAATGGTTGCAGGGTATAAGCCTGCCAGGAGCCCGACAATAATAACAAACAGCAACAGCAATGGAATTATATATAATGGTAAAGAGAATAAAGACGGAATTTCTCTGCCGATAATCTTACTGAATAATGGAAGCAGGGTCTGGTAAATTATAAGTGACAGGCATACGGCAAAAAATACCAGCGTTAATGCTTCAATAAGAAACTGAAATACCAGTTGCTTTTTTGCACTGCCGAAAACTTTGCGTAAACCAATTTCTTTTAATCTTGAGGTTGAGTTGCCGGTAGAAATATTTACAAAGTTTATTACTGCCATCAATAGTATGAACAATGCAGTAAAAGAAAGTGTGTAGAGCATCTTTTTTACCGAACCGTTGTTGGCATCAACATAAGTTTCAGTTAAAGGTAGAAAACGTATCTCTGTATTCTTTGCAGCATCTGCAGATACATGCAGTGCAAGTGTTTGCTGCACCGGTTTTATTAAGTCAGCAGGTGTAACGCCATTGTTTAGCTGAACATAAGAAACTATAGCACTGTTCCAGTCTGTTAAATCACCCTGATCAGACCAGTTTTTTAATGCAGACAACGGAATAAAGATGGAATTGTGATTACCTTTTTCAAACGCTTGCACAGATGTTACTGAATTAGGCGGAAGATTCTTAAGAACACCGGTAACAATAAAAGTTAGCTTAACTGCCCTGTTGTTTTCAATGGTTAATAGCTTACCTATTGCATTACTGGTATTAAAAAACTTCAAAGCTTTTTCTTCAGTAATTACAACTGAGTTAGGTTCTTTGAATGCAGTGGCTTTGTTACCATATAATAACTGAAAGCCAAATATGCTCAGGAAAGTTGTGTCTGCAATCTGAACATCATCACGATAAAACTTGTTGTCGCAAGCAACACCCGTATACTTCCATAACCAGCGATAGTAATTAGTAACAAGATTTTGATATTCAACTTTTAAAGCAGTTGCCATAGGTATCGGCACATACGAACTAAAATTTTTTGAACCATCTTTTGCCCTGCTTTGCAACAGGTAAATGTTGTTTCTTGCAGGTATGGCTTTATCTACACTTAATTCGCCCCATACATAAGCAGCAATTAATAAAGTGAATGCCTTACCAATTGATAAACCTGTAATATTTATAAATGAATAAAGACGGTGCTTAATGATATTGCGCCATGCTATCTTAAAGTAGTTCTTAAACAAAGTGATAAGTCTTATATGTAAAAATGATTAAAAGCTACTTAACAAAAAGCATTTTCATTTATTTAATTTTTGGACTATGAAACTGATGGCATTACAAATAAAGTGATGAGCAAAATATATTATTAAGTAGTCCTTTTAAATTTACTTCTTATAATTTCAAGCCAGAAGTTAAATGCCTTAATTCTTTTAAAATTGGTTTGTACTCAGGCTTTGTTCTTTAAAACTGCTGATATAATTTTCAAGGTTTCGTTTATCATTTGAAACGATCCAATATCTAGAATTTAATGCTGTATAGTTATTAACTTAATTTTTTGATTCTTAGAATCATAAACAAATATTCCTTTGAGACCTTCCTCAGTAGTCTCCATTGTTTTGATAAACTTTTAGGAATATAATGATTGCTTTTATATTCTGCCGTATAAAATAATGTCAATTATATTGCCTTAATGAGTTTCATGTCATTCCTGGATTGCCACAGTTGTTTTATTTTATTAGCCGCTTCTTCAGGTGTTATTCTAATGTACCTGTAAAAGTCTTTAGTGGTTTTATGACCGCTGATTTTCATTATTAATTCAACCGGTGTACTATCAATAAATTCATTAGTGCAAAAAGAACGGCGTGCGGTATGAGATGTTATCCACTCATACTTTGGTTTAGCAACTTCAATACTTTTATTTCCTTTCTTGTAAGAAAATCTGACTAATTGATCGATGCCTGCTAATTTACCTATCGTTTTAATGTGCCTGTTAAATTCAGGATTTGTAAGGCATTTCAATTTGTCTTTAAATTGCCTGGTAAAAATCAGCTTAGCTTCTTCACGCAGAGGAATAACGACCCAATGATCCGATTTAGTTTGCTTTTTATAAAGCATATCTCGTTTTAAATCTTCTGACTGTAACGTTGAGAAATCAGAAAAACGTAAACCAGTAAGGCAACCAAGTACAAACAAATCCCTGTACTCAACAAGGTAAGGGTAGGCTGTTAAATCTGTATGGTATATATCTGCAATTTCCTGATGTGTAAGATAGATAGCATCGCTTTCTTCTTCTGTTATTTTGAAATCACTTAAATCAATAGCCGGAATAATTTTTCTTTTTACACGATCTTTAATAAAAACTCTTAGGTGCTTAATTGTTTTGCCAATCGTATTCAGTTTAAGGCCTACGAACTCGGTCTTTCGTCGATTATGAATATGATGAAAGATGAGATAGGAAACAAACGCTTCATAAAATGAGAAATCCAAGTCATCAAAAGTTATTTTTTTACACCTGTATTTTTCAAAAGCAAGAAGATGAGCTTTTATATTTTTATAAACGCAAAGGGTTGCTTTGCTTACTTTCATCTCTTTAGATTTGATATAGTCATCTAACTGAAAATAAATGTCTTGTTTCTTAACCTGTTCAACAGCGTTAAATGTGAAAGTGTTGGCTTTAACGCTATTTAAAGTGGAAACATTGAAGTCCGAACGAAAAGACTTTTTTACAAAACTTCCCTTGTCTGAAATTTGATTATTGATAGCAACCGTAACTAGGTCTTCGGCGATACGTGTAAGTCTGATTAATTCTTCATTTAATCTTTGACTGTTGCCATAAGCTTGTGGAAGTTTATTTGAAATGCAACGCTGTTTTAAACTCCAATAGTTTGCTGGAATACGAATACCTGTGTTTAATAAAGTTCTGTTGCTTGCACTGAAACAATACTGAAGGAAGATTGTGGAAGTACCATCACGAAGTGTCTTCTTGGCACTGCAAATTGGTTTAATAGGGAATAACATAACTTGGTCGATTTTTTAGTCGATTAAAAAATGATCAGATTGAATTAAAGATAGAAAGCTTTTAAAATTGAAATTGTTGCAAAAGATTGAAAAACAACCTACTGAAAGTAAAGAGAGGTAAAAGTAAAAAAGGATTACAGGTGTGTAATCCTTTGATAAGCGGACCGGACGGAATTGTAGGCGATAGTTTTATCTTAAATCAACTTTACTTATCTTAATTGCAAAGCATTGATTTTGAATAAATTATAACAAATCAATCATCGTTGCATCGTTACCTTTACTAAGAATAACAACATTTAATTCGACTAAAAATTCGACTAATTATGTTGTTACCACTCAAACCAATTTGTCCATCTAACAAAATTCGTAAAGATGGAACAAGCCTCATCTTTCTTCAGTATTGTAAAAGCGAAGCAGACAAAACTTTATTGAATACTGAACTTTCTATTCCTCCTAAGTATTGGCATAAAAAGCTGCAACGTGTAACAGAAGACTTGCCATCAAAGTACGGCGATCATAAACAAATCAATTCAGAGCTAAACAGGATGTTTAGAATTGCAGAAGATATCGCCACTCATGCAATTCAAAATGATGTTGTCGACACTGTTCAATTTTTGAAGCAAACATTTAAGCCTGACTTTGATGTTGCTAATTTAAAACCTGACAAGATTAAACATGTAGTTAGACAAAAAGCAAATCTTGATTTTTTCTTTCAGCTTGATGACTATATAAAATCAAAACAGGGAACAGTAACAAAAGGAACAATGGATGTTTTTAAGAATCTAAGGCTAATATTAAAAACCTTTGAAACATACCGTAAAGAGCCAATAAAGTTTAATTCAATTGATATCAATTTTTACGAAGAGTTTGTTCATTACTTAACCTTTGAACATATTCATCAAAACAGAAGTAAAGACGTAGTAAAAGGCTTTAAACTAAATACTATTGGCAAGAATGTTAAACAGTTAATTGTCTTTTTAAAAAACAGAAAGAACAAAAAAATCATTCCTGAGCCTGATTTAACCGGCTTTAAAATTATGGAAGAGGAAGCCGATGCTGTTTATCTAACTAATGAAGAAATAAACAAACTTGTTTCGCTAGATTTAAGCTCTTCACCATGTCTAATTACTTATAGAGATCTATTAGTATTTGGTTGCTTAACAGGATTAAGATTTTCTGACTTTTCAAAGATTCGTACAGAAGACATAAGGGATAGAATGCTATACAAGAAACAAGAAAAAACAAAGCATTGGGTAGTTGTTCCACTACGTGATGAAGCCTATAATATTTTCATCAACTGCTTCAAGAGGAACATACCAGATATTTCCAATCCTAATTTCAATCAATACATAAAGGAAGTTGGTAAGTTGGCAGAATTAAATCAACCTATAAAGCATTCATACATGAAAGGAAGTAGAGAAATCATTGACACAAAGCCAAAGTATGAATGGATAACATCTCACACTTGCAGAAGATCATTTTGTACAAATGAATTTTTAGCAGGCACACCAGTTGAATTAATAATGAAAATCTCCGGTCATAAAAGCTTAAAAGACTTCTATCGTTATATAAAGATTGCGCCAGAGCAAGCGGGACAAAGAATTAAAGAAATATGGTCAAAGCGGGGTGAATTAAGTCGGTAACAGATTCGAATATGCGCAACTGATTTAACCGTATATTTAAAAAGCGCGTATCAAAATTTCAGACAATCAATGAGTTATAATTTACTTGAATAATGCAGAGTTGTGTATGTAAGCTCCCTTTATTTTAGTGCCGTCAGCATGCATCATTTTCTAAGTTAGTCTTCTTTTTGTTTTTAATTACTTTTATCTACTAAACAGCTCTCTTCAATCGTTAAAGTATTTTCGTTCGCTGTTTGTGGATAAAGCTGTTGTATACATTCTGTGCTTTTGTAGTACTGCTCAGCAAACTTAACCGAAAACAGATTGGTACATGCAGATGTGAGTTAATAGCGTTGGAAACTTTACTTAAATGAGAAAATATGTGTTTATGACTTTTTTAGTCATGAATAGATGTGTTAATAATATCTGTTGGTCAAACTTTATAATAAAGGGTAAGCTAAAAAAAACAAATAATTTTTTCTAAGAAATTACCTTTTAAATTTTTCAAATTTTGACAGATCAATCTTTCCAACTATTGTAGGCCCTTTAATAAGATGCTCTTTTTGTTTAGGCGGATTAGGAGACATTTCTTCAATTACTTTTATTTCCTCAATTGCCTGTATTGGTTCAGTTTGTTCGTCTTCGCTTTTATATTCTTCATAATCTTTTTCTTTTTGTTTGTCTGAAATTTTTTTAACATCTATTGCAACTAATCCATCATGTCGGAACCCTATATAAAAAGTAACATTTGAAGTTTCATCTTTGCCTTCAATAAAATTTCCTGCGGTTGGTACAAAGAATACTTCTAAGCCAGATTTTAAAATAATTTTTCCTTGTTGCCTACTGCTTATAATAGAAATTACACCTTCTACACGTTCTAATTGTGAATCATCTCCAAAAGCTTTTTCTTTATGATTTATCAAACAGTCTATGCCTGAACCTTTACCATACCATTCAAATGAATACTTATTATTTCTTGATAATTCTTTACACTTATTTATATAAAAAATAGCTTCATTTCTATAAATACTACTGAAAGAGTCACCAGCTTTTATTGTCAAACAGGCGTACAAAACATAGAGGTAATAAGATGCTTCTAAGTGTAAAATCTTGGAAGATTCACTGTTCTCATACCATATCTTTAACCTTGAAAGAATTTCCTCAGTAGAGATTTTAATTTGTGAATATCTTACTAATTTAAACCAAAGTCTTAAAGTAAGAATACTGCCTGGGTCCTGCAAAATATTGTCATTTAATGCTTTTTCTATATTTGCAATTTCCTCGTCTCTAAGTTTGTACCAAGCATCATTAATTCTATTAATGTTACCCTTTACCTTATTCATTAAAGTAGAATGGATATACATTAATCTTAATTGCGGTCGATAAATACGATCACTTTTTTCAATAAGATTTTTAAACATTTCAATTGATGTTCCATAGTTTCCTAAAATCTCAAACGATTTTCCTTCACTAGACGAAATATAATATTTAGCCTTTTCAATCTTATTAGTTTTTCCGAGTGTTTCCTGTTGTTCAATCAATATTTGAGCCTCGTCTATCAATTTCTTTACGCTATAATATTGTTCCAGATACCACGAATATTTAGGATTTGTTATAAAGTTTTCTTTCTTTTCGATTCCGGAAAGTTCTCTCCCAAAATCAATTGCTAAAATTAATGTTTGTATTTGAGCAACATAAGCATGAATATTAAAAGGATTTATTGCTCTACTGCTATTAAAATATGTATTAGCCTCATCGCTTAAATTAATAATTTCAGACTCAGAAAATGAAATTGTCTGGCCTTTTACGTAATTTCTTTTTAAAAATTCTAACTGTCTGCGTTTACACATTCCTCCGAGATGCTGTAAGTTATAATCTGTCTCGCCATCCTGACAATCCAATGCTCTTACGATATATTTTTCAGCCTCAAAAAATTCACTTTCTTCTTCTGCTTTCTCATACAAAAATCTGGCTAAATGACCCAAGAAGTGACTTTCGGTTGGAAAGGCATCAACTAAAGTCGTTAAAACAGATTTTTGTTTTGTTTTATTTCCTATATCTCTTATTAAAAAAGAAAACTGATCATTGTTAACATTACTATGCCATTGTTCCTCTGTTCCCAGTAAATCTTCATTATTTCGCTCAAAAAAAACACTTTTCAGTATAGCCCTCGTTTCATCAACTAAATATTCATTATTCAACTTTATAATTTTGATAAGTTCAGTAGAGTATATATCTATTTGATCTTTCCAATTGTCAGTTTTTTGACCTCCTAAAATAATTATTAATACTGTTTCTGCAAACTTGGAAAAGCGAGGTCGCCAATATTCTGTGTAAGTGTAATTTTCCTGATTAAACTCCTGTAAAAGTATTTTTCTAATATAATGATCCGTTGAAGCAATTTGCCGAAGTTCATCTGATAAACTTTTTTTAAATAATGATCTAAAAATTAATTCAGAGATGCTTTTTTGTGAATAATAATAAATTAATGAAACAAAAACTGTAAATCTTATCTGTTGCTCAGACATCTTTTCAACGTAAGCTTTTATATAATCTAGTAGTTTGTTTTTATTGTAATCCTTTTCATTAATTAATAAAGAAAAATCAATCACTTCACATTCGGTAGGTTGTTTTTTAGCTAAATTTTCGATTGACGTTTTGTTAGTTGCATAAATGTTTGCCTTAGTTAAAAATTTATCACGTTCGTTGATGTCAGCCATTGCATCATTAATATATATTGAAAACTCTCCCGATTTATCAAGTTTTAGAGTCCGTCTAATGTATAAAAAGCACACAACAAGTTTATTTCCGTTACATGTTCTTATCAAATCTTCTACGTCATTTAAACCAATGTTAGAGGCTTCAACTACAGCTAAAACTGGTCTATTAACTTTATCTAAAAAAAGGGATAGAGCTTTGTATGTTCTGGCTTTGTCAAAATGTGTAATAATTATGGTTGGGAATTGATTCCTTAAATCGAAGGCAACTCTGTAACCGAGAGTAGTTCCACCACCACCAGGTTTATGAAATAATTCAAATTTTATAGATTTTTTTGTTGATTGTAAATGTGAGTTTATTTTTGAAATCAGCTCTTCATATTTACTTCTTTTTGCTTCAATATCGACAGCCAAATCTTTCCATGTAATTAGCTCTCCTTCATAAAATGGCGGTATTTTTTTATCATTTATATCTACAACATTTTGTTCAATATTCTTAAAAACTACAGTTATGCCATTATCCAAAAGTTTGTTATGAATATCAGATATGTCTATCATTGTTTGCTCTTCAGTCCTTGTTCTAGCAGGCACTATAATTTTATCTGTTTCAGAATCTTGCTTATTTAAAATATTTGCAAGCCCAGCAATAAAAGTTTGATGAGATAATTTAAAAGTTTTATAAACGATATCAAATCTATCAAAAGCATCAATTTTTGTGAGCATATCCAAATTCTCTGAAGTGAAAACATGAGTTATTAAATCGCTTTTAACTTCTTCAATTTCAGAAATTATGCGGGTGATTTCCTCTATGTAATTTATATCATCCCATAAATAAATTATTATATAGCGATTAACGGCTTTTGAAAAGAAGTCCGTAAATAATTCTTTTATGAGTAAATTATATTTTGTATTCCACCAACCTTTTACGCCGGAGGTTACAGTATCCGACATAGCGTTTAAACCGTTTGCAAAAAGCCAATTTATACTCCCATGAGTACCTGAACCAACTATATTTCTTTGTCCTTTTTGTTTGATTGTAAGAGGAATAAAACCTGAACCTATTTTTTTTTCAAATGCTTTGAATAAACCATCCTCTTTTGAACCAGGATTAAAATCTACAACAAAAGACCAATTTATTCTTGACAGAATCTCTAATTGATTAAGAGTACAATTTTTAAATTTTGGTGGTGAAACTAGGACGTATTTATGTTGCTTAGAAAAACTATCCAAATAATTATAAAGATCATCCCAATCTGATATATTCAATGTTTCAATTAAAGCTTGACTAATATTTCCTTGATAAGCATTTTGTAATTCGTCAGGAACTTTTTCTGCAAATTTTTTATACAAAGCTTCTGTTAATTGAAATGATTGCGATTTACATAATTCTGCACTGCTTTTATAATCAACCAGTGAATTAGGATTATGAGCAGAAGGGTTTGTTTTTTTTTGGATATCTAATAATCTATTATAATCACTGATGTTGAATAATTTTTCATTGAACGAAATATCTAAAGCACTCTGATAATCAAGGAACTTATGTTGAGTCAATAGGTTTAATGATCCATCTAACTCACCTAAAATAATTTTTTCACCATTTGAATCTCCAAACTTTTCAAGAATAAAAATTTTTAACAAAGCCTCGCCACTTTTCCGAAAATCAGAAAGTGAATGTTCATAATCGTTTTTATAATAGAAATCTAACGCTATAATACAATGCTTTTTATACTCCTCAATTTTTTTTGATACTAATGGAGTCCTTACCATATTAAAAATCTTTTTTTAGCAAATTATGAAATATAAAAGTTATATCGCTTTTCCTTAGCAATTGTCTCTTTGTATGTGTTGTGCTGCAAAAACATTGCAGGTTAGATGTATAAACTATTATAAATAGGTTTATTTGAGCTTGTAATTTAAATCTTTGCTTTTATTCAACAGGTATTGAATAAAGCTCTACTGCTCAAAAATCATCAATACAAAAGCTACATCAAGGCAAATAAACGAATATGTGAAACCGATGAAGGAGGTTTGCAAAGACAATCAAAAACTAAATATGCACTTTGCACTATTTATCCGGATTTGAATCATTATAACCTATAAATGTGCCTAACATGGAGCTTGCACTTTAGCTCCCAAGACTTCTCTCCCAAAAATTCTCTTACTTATCGTAGATTTGAAATGTATAATCATCTCAATTCAATAATAAACACACTTTTTTTCATGTAAGGCTCGTTAACAGGCAATCTGTTCCCAAGAATTTGCGGCGCCATGGAATAAATTATTTGACGGTATTTTTCATCGGGGAAATGTATCCTTGTCAATAATCAATATATGCATTTGTTTCTTTTAATAGATTGTTCAACTTTCTCACTATTTCAGTTACTGCCAACAAGTCCATTGTATTAATATTGTAATCACTTCTATACCTTGTATCAATATACGCTTTCTGCAAAAGATTGAATAAACGTTTGTCATTTTCTTTATTGTTACCTAATAGAATTTCAGGCAGTTGATAACAAACCATGCAGCAATAACGGTAAAGCTTATCAAGATTATGCGTTACTACACGAAGGCCTGTTTTAAGTTGAAGCATCGTATGCAATGCCTGTTCAGCCGCCTGGTGCAGCATGAATGCACACATCTTGTTTTGTTCCCTGATACGGTATAAATCAGCACCGGCTAAAAACTCTTCCACTTTGTTTAAGCCTGCTGTGTAAATAGTATTATTTTCTTTTTGGATAGCTGCTTCATCCTTTATAACAGCAGATTGTGGTATTGTTTCTTTTTCGCCATGAAGAAGGACCGCTTTTGAATAAATAGCCTGTGCAAATGGATGTCCTTCCATTAACCATTCTTCAAAACGTTCTTCGCTTAGTACAACAGCAGTAACAGTTATAAAATGTTGACAGTTGTTTTCAATACTATCCTGTGCCTGGTTATGACCTTGTTCACTGTTTACTATAACTAAAAGATAATAATGACCAACATGCCTGCAGTTCGGTGCATCCGGCATAAAAATGCTTTCTGTTTTGCGGGTTAGCAATGTTGAACCAAGCAGGTATATCTTTTCAACAGCACATGCTTTGAGTATAATATCAACTAACTGCTGATGCTGGTGTTTAAAGCTATCGGTTAAAAGGTTATACATTGTTGCTGATTGTTTAGTTTGATTTTTAAGACGTATCTCACTTACCTATTTTGTATTCCACTTTGCAATCGGTAAGCTTGGCCTGTACTTCATTCAGCCAGTTATCTTTTACGTAGGTAGATAATGACAGGTAAAAACAATCAGCAGGTAATTGATTACTAAAATTAGGATGCAGGCTTTGTATGTAATTCTTAAATGAGGTTTCATATTGTTTATCTCTTTGCAGAAAAGCTTGCTTGCTGTTTATTTCCGCAAACCATCCTGTTCCATCCAGCAACGTATTCAACCTGTTGCCATCATCATATTCAACAAAAAGGTAAATAAGTATCCATTGTTCAAAAGTGTGCATTCTTACTATTTTTTGTTTTGGCTTTAGCTCGATTGTTTTAATGGTAGCGGCTTCTTTATTTGCGTTTAAATAGGTCAATGGGTATCTTTCACTCAAAACTTTCAGAAAGCCGTCCCTGAACGCTTTAAATTGCTGTTTGAATATGGTTATATCTGTTGACTCTTTAAAGTATTCGAGTATTGCAGCATCAGTCAAGTGAGAAAGAAAGTAAAAATCTTCTTTATCCTGTTGTTTCAGTAGAAGGAAGGCATTTGAATAATACTTGCGTTTAATTATTTTCTTATTTATGGTTACGTCAAGTTTCAATACATAGAAATCTTCTTTCTCTGAAAGTGTAAAGCTTATGGCTGGCTTTTCCTGATGCAAAGTGCAGGAACGCATGTATTGCTTATATGGCTTTTTAAGCAGGAACTTTAGCCGGTAAGAATAATAGCGGAAAACAAACGCTTCTTTTGCAACCAGTGGTAATGCCTGTTGCCACAGGTGATATAAACTAACAAAACCAGGCAATGCATCAGGGTTCGATAATATAGTTGAAGGAAGTTCCTGCACTGTTTTATAAATGTCAATACAAATACTGTTTAATAGCTTTTGCTGTTCGGTACACTTTAAGTGTAACAAATCACTTTCTTTCCTGATAAAATCGGTGAATGATCTAATGGTTGTTCCATCTTTATTTGTTTTACCAATAAAAGGTAACAGGATAGGCAAGTGATATTTCCGGTCTGAATAAACAAGGGCATAACCAAGAACATTGTTGTTATCGGCTTCTGTTGTATGCATCACCGCCGGTGGTATACCAAGCGAGAGAAAGTTGGTTAATGCCTGGGTAATATGTTCTGATGTTGAGAACAATTTACCGATACCAGCTTTAGGTGTAATACTTATTCCTTCACTGCTTTCTTCAATACTGAAGTATTGCTTAAAAGCCAGTGCCTGTTCAATCAGGCCGCCACGGCTGAATTGTTCAAATACATTTTCACCTTTATAGAAGATTAGTTTGTAAATGGTTTGATAAGCATGTACACAAAGCTTATGCACAAGCGTATTGCAATTACAGGTTATCTGCAACATATCTTTTTCAACCTGCATTGCAATGTTGTATGATTCATTGTTACTGGCTGCAACTATATCCAGCATACCATCTGTTAATGAAATGAATTTTATACCCGGCCAGCCAAATCGTTTGCGTTTAAGGTCTTTTTCATCTGCATGTGCTTCGAGCGCATCAGTGCTTAATTTGTATTGACCTTCCTCAAACACAAGCAGGTAAGATTCACTTGCATTTCTTAAGATGATGTCATCGTTATTGGATTTAGATGGTGATTGCATAGCGGTACTATTTAACACCATAAAGCAACTCACTTTAGACTTTGTATGCAACCAAATCACAATTGTATTATACAAATAAGCAGTATGTCTTTACTTAAACTTTGTACTGTCAGTTTTAGCAATCGTTGCGCTGCTTTATACATTATCCTTATCTTAGCATAGCTTACTTAAACTTATCACTCACTACTTATAACTAGCATTATATGACAGAGACTAAACCACATCACGGTAGAAATATTAAACGCTTTCGCGAATGGTTTGATATTAAACAGGAAACACTCGCCAGTGAACTAAAATGGAGCCAGCAAAAGGTTTCTTTGCTTGAACAGAAAGAAGAGATTGAAGACAATGTATTGGAAGAAGTGGCTAAGATTTTGAAAGTGCCCGCCAAAGCAATCAAAAATTTAAATGATGAGAAGGCTTTAAATATAATCTCCAACACCTTCAATGATCATTCAGTTTTAAATGGTATTTTATATAATCCAACATTCAACCCACTTGATAAATATGTTGAACAAGTCGAAGAAAATAAAAGACTTTATGAGCGCTTGATAAGCGAAAAGGAAACAATGATCGAAGAGTTGAAAAAATTAATTATTAAATAGTTGCTTTTTTTCGTTCACATAAATTTTTTCAATCTTTTTAGCAACGATGCGTCCTTATAATCAAGTTGAAAGAAACGTAAGAGATTGGTTAGCAAAACACTTAAGTTTTATAGAATCTAATCTTACTCTAATTGATAAAGAATATCACTTAAATGATACTATTGGAGCAACAGGGTTTATTGACATTCTGTGTAAAGATGTGTTCAACAATTTCGTAATAATTGAAATTAAGAGAGAGAGTTCATCTTCACGACAAACAATGAATGAAATATTGAAATACCATTCACTGCTCACTCATAATTTTAGAGTGAGAGAAAGTGAAATAAGAATCATAATAATATCGACAAATTGGAAGGAACTAATAAGAGCGTTCACCTTGGCTAAGAAAAAAACCACGATTGACATACAAGGTTATAAAATAGAAATTAATAGTTCAACCCATATACCTTACTCTATTGAAAAAATTTATCCTTTATCAGAATCAAAGCTTGAAAGGCGATTTGCTTACCACCAATCTCTAGATTTATTTACTTCAAATAAAAAGAGAAATTTATTTCAGAAATCACTTTTAAAGCGTGTTAATAAAGCTGGAATTAAAGATTTTGTTATTGTAGATATAGACCATACACGAAGTAATAAAAGCATGATGTATCACTTTGCAACAGTAACCGCTTTTCAACAGCAGACGAAACAACAGTGGTTAGCTGCAATTAAAAAGATTTGCAAAGAAGAGGATGATTTAACGGCTGAGGACTTTGAAAGCGATAAAGAATATCTGATTTATTTAGAAGACGCATTTATAGCGGCATTGAACATGCATGAATTCAATGATAGCGCTGAAGCGGGATTTCCGGAGAAGTTTCAACGAGTAATAAACAACGAAGGGTGGATTATACAAAATATTCAAAGATTCGGAATTTTTAAAACTGATCCCAGATATACAGATGATTTATTAATTAAAGAATTGCAAGGTTATGATGGCAATAACCGAAATAAATATTCAGCATTTGGTCAGTCTTCACAAAAAGAAAAGTTGTTGGAGATTTGTAAACAAAGTAGCAAAAGCTTAAAATCAACACCGCAATGGTTTAAATACTTAAACGCTTTATTTCTGGAGCTACTACATAAAAAAGAATCTTTTAAATTAATAGTGGATATTTATAACCCCGATTCCATAATTACCTCACTATATTTTGCACTAACAAAAGGTGATCCCAATTATTTTCCAACTTATAACATTGTTGTGGCATATGATGACTCTAAGATGGTGGAACTTCATCTAGGGGATATTTTTTGGAACGGTAAAAAGCCGAAAGGAAAATTATTTACCGAATCGAGTAATGTTGATGTCGCAGATGAAATATTGAACCTCGGTATTGATTCTAATAACTTGATCAATTCTGCAGATGCAGGTTTGGTATATACAAATAAAAAAGTTTTACTTGATAAAAATGACAAACAAATCGAAAACAAATTTCTGTACGTTGATGAGAAAGGACATATTCTATTAGACATGACAAATTATAGGTTAATTGAAAATTATATAATTAATAATAAACAAAAATTAGAGGCCATGTTGAATAACTATAATAAACATTGCGTAGTATATTAAATCCGATTTATCACGTACTTAAATGATTGAAAACGAATTTTGAATGATTGTGAGTTGAAAAATAATTTTTCATCATTGTATGAATACTCTGTGATTTAATAATATTTATTCTCATCATGTACATGGGAATGGAATTCAGGACTAGATGATCCGTATGCCGCTATAATAATACCTTGAAACGTCCACTATAATGCGATTCTAGCGAGCATGGATTGATTTTATCAATTATTATCTTCTTCAAAAGTCATATAGGAGAGTTTAGGCTATTGATTGAAAGAGCAAAATTAAAACGTCAGCTTACCCAAAGGAAAAAGCGAAACCGCTGTTAGTTCTGTCATTTACCTAAGTATTACTTAGACATAATTTATAATAAGAGTTTATGAAGTATATGAAGCCAATAGCTAATAATAAATAGTGTTTATAAACAGCTGTAAACATTGTGCTACATCCATTTAGCTATGATATGCAGTGGTGAAAATTTTACTGTTAAAACTTATCTCGATACGCATTATCAAAATCACTCAAAACTTATCTAATCTTATCAGCACTTAATTTAGTTTGATATGATTTGATACCATTTGATTTTTTCAAGAATTTCAATTGTTAATACAGCGTATTTTTATCCCCTACAGAATTTGAAGGGGTGATGTTATCTGCATTTAGCTTGCTTAGATTTGATCTATGATTTTTCTATTTGTGAACAAGATAAAAGTGAAGAAAGATGCAAGAAACACCCATGTTATTTCCAATGGCTCCGGCGGAGTTCTGGAAACAGATCAAATCAACAGTTGAAGAAGTAGTAAAAGCAAACATTAATCAAACTTCTTTTCAACCACCAACAGATCACCTTCCTGAAAAAGCACTGCTTAAATTAAGTGATGTATGTGCTGTATTCCAGGTATCCAAGCCAACACTCTACGATTGGTTGCGACAAAACAAAATCAAGAGCTTTAAGATTAAATCTCGGCGGTATTTTTTAAGGACAGACATCGAAGCGATGATACATCAGCATCAACATTCTACAGCCGAAACAAAATCCTAATTAATCATTTTAAATCATGTGTTATGACATGTGCAGAGGCCAACAAGATTGACCTGGTGGAATATTTATTTTCATCAGGCTTTACACCAACAAGAATAAGAGGTAATGATTACTGGTATTTATCTCTATTCAGGAATGAAAAAGAAGCATCATTCAAAGTAAATAAAGCAAAGAATGTATGGTATTATCATGGTGCTGGAAAAGGCGGTGACGTAGTTGACTTTGTAACATCTTATTTCAGTTGCGATATATCACCAGCTTTGCAAAAACTATCATCACTCAATCAGATAGCGCAGAAGCAAATTATCTCTACACAAATAACATCTTCTTTTATTTCATCTGATTTAAGCCAGCCTGAGTTATTTAATGAGGATGCAGATTCTAAACAGCAATTAGAAAAAGCAAATGACACCGCAAATCAACATGAAGGAAGACCGCCGTTTCACCTGCATGAGAATAGTTTAATTAATTACAGGGATGCAGCAGAAACGGCTATAGAAATAATAGCCGCAAAGAAGCCCATCACAGATCTTATGCTTTGCCGCTATTTAGAGGAAAGAAGAATTGATAAAAACATTGCAGACAGCTACTCTTATGAAGTAACATTTAAGTTCAGTAACAAAGACACACAACACACTGAAATCGGTTTTAAAAACAGTGCCGGAGGATATGAATTAAGGAACTCTTTTTTTAAGCTCAGCAGCTCACCAAAGTATGTTAGCTACATCAACACTTATGAACAAAATTTTGACACAAAAACAGAAACAAAAAAGACTGTTTTTAGTGCTTCAAATAAATTAATAAATGGAGAAAAAAAAGACGATAAAAAACTTTGGAATCAGCCTTCAATTGTATCACAAAATGATGTCTTAAAAAGCATTTTAAAAAGTCATTTAAAGAATGACATCGAAGAACAAAATCAAGTTGCAAAACAATCAAAATCTATCGCTGTTTTTGAAGGCTTTTTTGACTTCCTAAGTTATCAAACGATTCATCAAAATCAACAGACATCACTGACAGATTTTCTGGTGCTTAATTCACTGGCCTTCTTTGAAAGAAGTCTTTTACTGATGGAAAAACATGAGCACATTCACTTGTATTTAGACCGTGATGAAGCAGGTAAGAAATGCCTTGATATTGCATCAAAGCGTTCGCTTAATTATAAAGATGAAAGCAGTTTATATGATAGTTACAAAGACCTAAATGATTGGATAATGCATTTTGGAAAGCATCAACAGAAGCAGTCTTTAAAAGTGTCGAACAAAAATAGATTGCTGAAATTTTTTTAATGTAGCCAGCTATGTTTTGCCTTCGTCAAAACGCTGGCTTTTTCATCCCGATATGCATCGGGATTCAAAAGATGACATGATAACAACAGTGAAAATGAAATGTGCAAATGGATAATGTTATTAAAAAAAATCACAAAGGTGGAAGACCAAAGAAAGCAATTAAAATGACCGAACAGCTTGCTGTAATGTGCACGCTTGCAGAAAGAAAAATCATAGAACAAAAAGCAAAGGAAGCGTTAGTAACAATTTCTGAGTATTTAAGAACACTTGGATTAAGCGGCAAGGTTGTCATGCTTGTGAAAAGAATTCCGGCAGAAAACTTAGCCTTCACAACAGCGCTAAATCATCTTGGTGCATTACTCAATCAAATAGCAAAAAAAAGAAACTCGAACGATGAATTAAATGCTTTTGAAAGAGCAGATTTAGTGATGCTGACAGGAAGATTAAAAATGATTGTTTCAGACATAGAAAAACGTGTGCAATGATTGGAAAAATAACAATTGGAAAATCGTTTAGAGGGTGCCTGATGTATTGCTTAAATGACAAGCGAAAGCAATTTCCGGATGAAGTGATATTTAAAAACAGAGCAGAAATAATTGCATTCAATAAATGCAATGGCACAGCACATGATCTAATCAAACAATTTAATCAGGTAAAACAACTTAATCCAAAACTTGCAAAGCCTGTTTTACACATCACATTAAGCATGGCGCCAGGAGAACATTTATCAAACGATAAGTTGATGGAAGTATCAGAACAATGCGCGAAAGATTTTGGATTTGAAAACAATCAATATGTGTCTGTTCTTCATAAAGACACAGAGCATCAGCATATGCATGTTATCGCCAACAGAATAGGATTGGATAAGAAAACAGTAAGCGATAGTAACAGCTATAAAAGGGTTGCAACTTTTTGCAGAAAAATGGAATTAAATCTTAACCTTCAACAGGTACAAAGCCCGCAACAATTTTTGTCAGACAAACAGCAGATAAGACCATCGCAGGACAAACGTAAAATGATGATAAAGCAGCATGTGAAAGAAGCATTATTTAAGTCAGCAAATTACCAGGACTTTGCGCGGCTGATGAAAGAAAAAAATTACCACGTGATTAAAGGTCGAGGCATCGCTTTTATTGATGATAAGAAAGTGTATGTCAAAGGAAGCGAAATAGGATTTTCATTGCAAACAATAGCGCAGATATTAGCTCAGCAAAACGAAAGAACTTTCCTACATCAACCACCACCATCGTTACAGAAATCTGTTAATGATATAGGCAATAGCATATCGCCTAAGCAGAACAACATAAACGAAGAAACGTCTAAATCAAGTGAACTATCTAATGCAGTAAATAAAACAATTGAAGAACTTATTGATCCTAAAGAAATGAATGATTACCTGCCGCATCAATTACAACAAAAGAAGAAAAAGAAACAGCAGCGTATTAAATTTTAATCTTTAAATAATGGAACAGGAACTTGAATTTATACTTCGTGATATAATTGATGATTTAAAGGCATTAAGAGCAAGTAATGCAGCGCAAACTAATTCAGTAGATGTAAATAATCGGTTGAACACAATTGAAAGTCTACTAAAAGAAAAAAAGCAAATTCCTTCTACCATTAATACGAAAACGTTAGAGAATATTTTAAGTAAAGAATTATTTCAGCTGAAAAATTTTATTGCAGATCAACCCTTAAATAAACGTATTGAGCACGAGCATCATTTGCATAAAGGATTACTCATCGCATTTATATTAACGCTGCTATGCTTGGTTTTATCATTCGGATGGTATAATAGTTACAACATGTCAAAACAATTAAAAGCAAATGATATTAAATACCGCGCTCTAAAAGTTGTTGGAAATAAATCTTTATTAAAACTGCTTCATCACACCGATAGTTTATACTTAATAAATAGTGATTCATTTGAATTGAAAGTCGAACGCGTTGAAAAAGTAACCGAAACAGATTTGGTTCATTAAACAGATGCTTGTAATCATCGAACATGAATTAAACGAGTTTCATTTCTGAATGGGTGCTTATAACGTATAATAAATGCTTAAGTAAGCAATGCATTTTACTATATTTGTCCATCACAGGACAAGACCAAACAGGTAATAATGCTTGGAGAAAAACTAAAGTCTTTAAGAGAAGTAAACGGCTTAGTTCAAAGCCATGCAGCTGCATCCTCACAAGTTCATACAGCATACATTAAGATGGAGCATAACGAAAAACCTGTCAATCTCAATCACTTAAAAAAATTAGTAAACTATATGGCGTTTAGGAGGCGGAACTGCTACCTTTTATCTTCCAGCAAAAGTTTTACAAGTAATTAAAAAACAATTTACGGTAAAGAAGTATTGCATTTAATTCTAAAACATTTGGATAATGATAAAGCCAACGTGTAATTCAAATTTAGATACATTTTTAAAAATGTATTCGCAGAGCCAATTAAGCACCGGGCTTACACGAGGCTTAGATGAAACTACATATATCCCAACTCGTTTAGATACTTCTTTGAAAGAAGATGTCCTTAAAGGGAAAAAAAAGTTAGTTATTTTAACAGGAAATGCTGGTGACGGTAAAACGGCATTTATTCAATTAATTGAAACAGAAGCGAAGAACAAAAACGGTAATTTCAGTTTTAATTCTGATAACGGTTGCAAGTTTAAATATTCAGATTTTGAATTTGAGACACTGTATGATGGAAGCCAGGATTTTGAAGGGAAAAGCAACGATCACTTATTAAAACAATTTTTTAAACCTTTTGAGGGTAATACAGAACCTAAAGCAAATATTGTAAAGATCATTGCCATTAATGAAGGCAAGCTAAGAGATTTTTTATTAGGCAAGAAAGAATACAATTGGTTAGGCAAACAGGTGCATCATTACTTAGAATATGATGATTATAAATTACCTGAATCTCTTTCTTTTATTAATCTTAATAATAGGGCTATTATAGAAATTGAAAACCCAAATTCCATCTTCGATGAATTATTGAACATTATAGTTAATGAAAGTGATAAGAATAATACTTGCGCAGCTTGTCAAATTGATACATGTGTCTATTCTAATAAATGCTATGTCAAATATAACATTGACACTTTTAAAGACGCTGTCAAAGGTCCAGTTGTAAAACAACGATTGAAAGAAATAATTTTAGCCATTTATTTAAAAAAGGAAAAACACATTACAATGAGGGACATGCGATCCCTTATTTCATTTATTCTCTTCAATAAATACACTTGTAACCAAATACAGGAAAGCATTGACAACAATGAGAATCTTTTAGACAGATTTTATTATAACAATGCTTTTAATAAAGATGAACAAGATAGAATGGTTGCAATACTTCGGGAAGTTGATGTGGCTGATATGCCTCTGCCTAAATTGGAGAATCATCTTTATTTCAGTAATCCTAAGAGTGAGTTAGAAGATCAACTATTCATTAAAGGTGAAGTAAACTTCCATCCTGATGCTGATTATTTAGAAGAATATTTTTTAAATAAACCAGAAGGCACAAGTGATAGAGAGGAAATCAAAAAGCAAAGCGCAGACATGTTTTTATCGTCAATTAAACGTAAAGTTTTTTTTGAAGGAAACGACAGTTATATGCAGGAACAATTTTCGGTTAATCATTATTCATTCTTACCGTACAAATATTTTGAACGGTTTGTAAATTTTCTTAAAACTGGAGATGATACCAATAATGAATTGAGAGATGATTTGGTCTTGGCAATTAGTAAATCAGAAAAAATTTATAATGATGAAGTAGGTAGAGAAAATGTTTGTATCAGCAGCAGCAGTTTAAAAAAATCGAACACAAAAGCTTTTTACGGTTTTAAATCAGCGGATTTTGAAGTTGTATTACCAAATGTCGGTAATCAAACCGAGTACATTGAATACTTTCCTGACCACATCATTTTTCGGCATAGTGATAAAACTGCGGCATTAGAAATTAATATTGATCTATTTGAAATACTCATGCGTATCAAAGAAGGTTATGTGCCAACATCGATTGAAATACGCACGTTTTTCTTAAATCTGGAAATGTTCAAACGGAGAGTTTTAGCAAAAAGATCAACAAAAGTTTTCCTAACTGAAGATGATTCAAACCTTTATTCATTTGAAAAATCTGTTTCTGGTAAACTGGTGTTAAGTAAAATTTAAAGCAAGTAATATGTCCCTGGATAGAAAGCAAAAAGCATTTAGATATTTTTCAATAATGCCTATTGATGCAAACAACATCAATTTTGAACAAGCTATTGTTAGACTTTTAGTATTGCTGCATACAAAGGGAAAAATAATTTCCAAAACAAATAAAGACACACTATACCCTGAAAGTTTAGTAGAAATAGTAAAAGATAATAAAATCCATTTTGATGGAATAACCGACCCTATCCGAGAACGTTTAATTAAAAATTGGATCTCCGCAGATTTTGCGACAACTGTTATTGAAGGGAAGGGAAGGCAGGGCAGACCTCGTATTTCCAATTTAAAACCATTGCATTTAAGTACTATTAAATTACTTGACCCAAGAATTAGAAGCCAGGACAGAGATATAAGTATTTTCCTGTACAATGTTTTTAAAGGAACTGCAGTTGCAAGCGATAGTGATTATTTAATGTCTTATTTATTAGAGGGAACAAAGCGGGATGGGCAGTTTAATCTGGTAGCTGATGATGCAAAGTTTAATGAATTGGATATTGAAACACAATTTCTTTTACGGTTGTTAGATAATTTCAAAGTTGACCTTCCTTCAACCAATGCTAATCTGGTTGCGGATTACAAGTTTTTATGTGAGGCACAACAGAAGCAATTATTATTTGACACCATGAAATTGTTGGTGTACAAAAATTCTGTCCCCCGGAGGGAACTCTTTCATTACATAACAGTCCTTTTTAATTTTCATACTGCACTTTATGCAATAAAATCTTTCAACCAAATCAATTCTTTAGTTGATAATCAAAAATCGAGATGCAGCACTTGTGTTACTATAAAGAATGAAGCAGATTTTCATAAATTATGTAAATGCGATTTCCAACCAAAAATATTTGTTGATCTCACACTTGGTCAGGACCGTTTGTGTGATGCCTTGTCAAAGAAAAATGTAGAGAGCGATTATAACGAGATGTATAAATATTTTAAGTCTCATTACAAATTAGTTAAGCTGGCAGAATTTGCAAAGACACAGGGTAATCAAAGCCCAACTGTAGAACAACTTTCTGGTTACTTAGCCAATCCTGCATTAGAAGGTTTTTTCAATTATAAGTTAGCCGACATCACTGCCGATGAAGATTTGAAAGATGATCCTGATGTGCAAGCAATATTACAAATGAATATTCCTGCAATTGACAAATATGTTGAAATTCTTTGTAATGATAAATCTAATTGGAAAAATTTAGTGGCAAGACATAAGAAGTTAATGAATGGATTGTGCAACATCAACCGTGAAGACGGCTTTTTACAGGGCGGCAGAGGAAGACAACGTAAATATGTTTTGGGTAATTTATTGTTAGAAGTATTAGTACAATTAGCAGTAGTTAGCGCCGACCCAAAAGGATTTAAAACACAACCTATTACTATTGTATCATTTGTTGAGTGGCTCAAAAACAGGTATGGCATTTACATTAACGAGTGGATTACAGGTTCTGATAGTCCTGAAACAGCAAAAGCATTAAATAATAATTTTTTAGCACTCAAAGAAAGATTAAGGCAATTAGGTTTTTATACAGACTTATCTGACGCATCCAATTCACAAGTTATAAAACCAAGGTTTAAAGTAGAACCTGCAATAAATTAATTCGGTAAGTATGTCAAAAAAAAATAAAGAAGTATCAAAGGAAGACATCTTGGAAAGTGAAATTCCTGATGGTAAAATTGCTGATTATATTACCGGAAAATGGATGAGGGAAAATGAACAGGAACAAGTTCGACAAAATTTTGAAAGAACATTGGTAGAAGAGTATGAGTACCCGGCAACTAACATTCGTATTGATTTTGCAATAAAGATTTGGGAAGGTGATAAACAAAAAACAAAGAGGGCTCCGATTGCAGTAATGCATAAAGAAAAAGACGAACCTTACATACTAGCCCTCATTGCAAATCCTAAAAGCAATCCGACAGATAAAACAAGTGGTGCATCTGAATTGGAACAGTGGTTGGTAGATATTCCAACTGCTGAATATGGCTGCTGGACAAATGGCATTGAAAATATTTTTTTTCAAAAGAAGAAAACAAAATTTGAAACAGATGTTTTTCCTGTCAACGATTTTCCAAGATATGGCGAAGATGCTTCTTCCATTTATACAACTGATCGTAGAAGATTAAGAGTTGCAACCGGAAATAATTTGTTGTACGCTTTTAAGCGTTGCCATGATTATATTCATGCCAATCAAGGTGGCAGTAAAGAACAAATATTTTGGGAGTTCCTTAAATTACTGTTTGCAAAAATTGAAGATGAATCACATACAGGCAGACCTCGTTTTGCCATTCGTAGCGCCGAAGAAAGGAATGATGCAGACGGACAAAAAGAAGTCAAGGACAGGGTAGAAAAATTATTTAAAGAAGTAAGAAGCAAATCAGAATTTAAAGGATTGTTTGATGCGCAGGCGGAAGGTATTATATTCAATCACGAAACTGTCTCTTACATAGTGGCACAGTTAGAAAAATACGATTTTATTCATTCCTCTGTAGATGTAAAAGGCGTTGCGTATGAAACAATTGTCGGTCCCACTTTAGAAGGCACAAAGGGTGAATTTTTCACACCCAGAAATGTAGTTAAAATGACTGTCAAAATGCTTGATCCTAATCCTGGGGATCGCATTTATGACCCTGCCTGTGGCACGGGTGGCTTCATTGTAATTGCATTTAATTATGTGAGTGAAAAACTTCGCCAAAAACACAAATTGAAATGGATAAATGAAAACAAACCAACTGAGGAAGAAGAAAAGAAATTGTTTGATGAAATACACGAAACAGGTTACAGTATTTTCGGCACAGACTTCAACAGTAACTTAGTGAAGGCAGCACAAATGAATATGATAATGAATAACGATGGCAGAGGGGGATTATTTAGTATTGATAGTTTAAGAGACCCTTATAGTTGGGCAAAAGAAGTAAGCCAAAAAATACAGTTAGGCAGCATGGACTTTGTTATGGCAAATCCACCTTTTGGTGCAAAAATTAAGATTGAAAGGCGTGAAACATTGGAACATTATGATTTAGCACACGGTTGGAGCAAAACTGAAGATGGTAAGTGGCAGCAAGAAGCTAGTGTGAAAAATGCTTTAGAACCCGAAGTCCTTTTTATAGAAAGATGTGTGAAGATGGTGAAACCCGGCACAGGCAAATGCGGCATCGTATTACCTGATAGCATACTCAGTAACCCCGGCTATGCTTATGTAAGGTATTGGATATTGCAAAACTGTCAAGTGCTGGCAAGCGTTGACTTACCAGTAGAAACATTTTTACCACGAACAGGAACGCAAACAAGTGTGCTTATCCTCCGCAGAAAAAGCGACCAGGAGAAACTAATGGAAAGCATGAGTGGACAAATGAATGCCTATGACATTTTTATGGCAAATGTGAAGAAGGTAGGTAAAGACCGCAGAGGGAATTATTTATACAAGAAGGATGAAAGAGGGAAAGAAATTGTAAGCAGAGAACTTTACAAGCCATTTTCCGAATCTACGATTTTAGATTTTTTGCCAGTAATAGAAACTACCGGAAGGATGGTTGATGATGAATTGCCAAGAGTTGCAGAAATGTTTTTACAAACTCAAAAAGTAAAAAAATGAACGCAATTTTAGAAAAGTATGATGTTGATGTTTTGATTGTATCATCAAATAAATTGAGTTTAACTGAATGTAGAATTGACCCTCAATTCTTTTCGGCTAATCAGTCATTCATTGAGGGATTAGAAACAAAACCATTATCAGAATTTTGTATAGAGATTTTTAATCCCGCTGTATTCAAAAGAGAATTTTTAGAAGATGAAAATGAGTGCAGATATTTAGCCAGTGCCGAGATTGTTTTACTTGAACCTCAGATTACGTTTATAACTAATGAACAAGCCAACAGTTTAAGATTAAGAGTAAAGAAAAAATGGATTTTAGTTACAGGTTTCGGAACAGTAGGTAGCATTAGAATTGTTGATGAAATTATTAATGATTATGCAGTTGCAAATAATGTTGCAAGAGTTGTTGCAAAAAAGGATTATGAAGGATTTATTGCGGCATATCTTGAAAGTAAGTTTGGCAATAAATTGCTTAATGATTATGCAGCTGGAGCGGTTGTAAAATATATTGAAGCTCCTCAGATTTCAAAAATTCCTGTTCCTGTTTTAGATGGAGAAATAATTAGAAGCATAAACGACTTGTATTTAAAAGCAGTTACTTGTAGAGAGAAATCTTTTTCTTATTTACAAGAAGCTAATTTACTAATAGCCAAGTTTAATAAGCTACCTGCCATTTCTGAGAAAGAATTTGAATCGCTGGACAAGAGCAAGGAGTCACAAATACGGTTAACCAACATATCAGAGTTTACTACAGATTTCAGATTGGATGCTCATTTTTATAATCCAATTGCTAAAACTGTTTTGGATAATTTAAGGAAATATCCTGAACGCATATTGCCTTTATCAAAGTTTACAACACGTATTATTCTTGGCAAGCGTTTTAAAAGAAATTATGTTGAATCTGAATTCGGAACACCGTTTCTTTCCGGTAAAAATATTATCCAAATCAAACCATTTGAAATAAATCATCTTTCAGATACTGAAATAGATTTTATTGATGAACTTTTAGTTAAGAAGAATTGGACACTTATTACATGTTCCGGAACATTGGGCAGAACTTGTTTTGTTTATAATAATTATGAAGATTATGCAGCTTCACAGCATATACTTAGAGTTGTTCCAAATGAAGAGTTAATTGATGCAGGCTACTTGTATTGCTTTCTATCTTCTGTTTATGGTTTTCATCAATTATTGAGATACCGTTATGGTTCTGTAATTGATGAAATTGATGATAAGAATATTGCGAATGTTCTTATTCCACTTCCATCAGATAAGCAACAAAAACAAATTGGTGATTTAGTTCGTCAGGCATACGATTTAAGGGCAGAAGCCATTCAATTAGAAGATGAAGCACAAGCACTTTTAACCCAAGCCCTGACTAAAGTTTAAACTGATCGCAATGGTTACAATTACGCAGGAAATATTTTTTGAAGAAATTGCACAAGCCGTTTTTAATGACTTAAAAACAAAGCTGCTAAACAAGCAACGTAATCACTGTTTGAGAGTTGATTATTTACCTACGGCAGTAATGACTTATACCTGTAACAAGTTAAATCACGATGCAGAATTAGAAGCAAAAGATGTTGAAGCATATATATTAACAGAGAAAAAAAATAATCCGTTTGAAATAGAAAGTGGTCGTCTGATCGAGTTACGTAATAGATTATCATTTGGTGTATTGGTAATATTTATTCCCCAGGGTTTTAGAGGTGCGGCGGAAGATAGTTACGACATACACACCTTTGAGGCTTATGATTTAGCAGGTGTTTTAAATGAACACAAAAAAGAATTAATTAGCAACTTTACTGGAGAGCAACAGAAAATTGTAAAAGCAATTTTTAATACATCAATAGCTCGTAAACAACGCATAGAAAACCAGCTACGCTATTTGTTGGCACTAAAGAAAGATGGTTGCACCTGGGAAACCGCCGGTGCATATCTGCACCATCTTAATTTGTTTCCTGATTTAAAACTGAAAGGAGATGATGTGCAAGCCCGTTTATTACGCAATGGCGAATGTGTTGAGCAACTTAGCGATGCTGATAAAACAATTTTTTTAGCTATCGATGCTTTAGTAAATAAAGGATTGGATCCTGAACACAATAAAATAAAACTTCATCTCTTAGATTTTTTCAGAACACAAAATCAGGTACAGGTAAAAGAATGGACAGAAAAAATTTTACAGGAATCAGAATGGCTTAAAAAAATCAGTTTCGATAAATGGAAATTCAAAGACCTGGCAGGGGAACAAATAGAACTTTACTTAGAGCCCTTTCGTGATAAAGATGGAAACCCCTTTAGTACAACAGGCTTACAATTAGAAGGTGATAATTTATTAGCAACAAGTAATAGTAAATTAAAAATAAAATGGAAAACCAATCCACGAAAGACACCTAAAGTATCTCAATTTGTAATCATTTTAGAAAGGGAAGAAGATATAGATGCAAGTAATGAGTTACATCGCAAAACATCCAAAGGAACGACTGAGCAAGCCAATTTTCTTTTCAAAGATGTAGAGCTGGAATCGGGTGAAGAATGGTTAGTGCAAATTCGTGTAGTTGCCTTAGATGAAAATAAAGCTAAGATTGCAGAAGACATAAGTGAGCCATTTTATTTAAGAGGCGAAGATGGAGACACTACTACAGGCGAAACAAAGCGTTACAATAAAATAAGAAATGTTGCTGAGGCAACATTCAGAGCTACATATCGCTTTAAACGAGAAATTGAAATTGAAAGTCAGGGTTTGGAAACAGGAAGAATTTTAATGTATCGCATTAAAACAAATCCAAAAGAAACCTATCAAATTCCACTCAATGATTTGCTTTATGAATTAGAAAGAAAAACGTTACAAGACCCATTCAAAGGGGGAGCGTATAGTGTTGATATAATAAACAGAGGTTTTATAGAGCACGCTGATTTTAAAGCGGAAAAAATTAATCTTTCAATTTTCAAAAATGAGTTCAATTCTTTTTTAGAAACAAGAAGAGAACTATTTCATTCCATTACATCTTCAGATGCAGCAGCAGTAATAGAAACCTTGGATTTAAGACAATTTCAAGCACAGATAGTTGATTATGCAAAGGCATATCAAAATCTTACTGATAAAGTTGCAAATGCCGTTGGCGATTCTCCTGATGCAGAGGTTAATAATTTATTAACCAATACCCATCTTCTAAATAAATTAGACACCATACACATCAAATTAGGTTCTATCGAGGAGCCGGAAGAAATGATTTTGCTTGCTCCAACACATCCAATAAAAATTTTATGGTTATTACAATACCAACTAATGTTATTCGATTGGAGTAAAAAAATGATTGAATTAGAAGCTGGTGAATTAAGCAAAGCAATAGACATTGAAGGGTTTGAAAAAATATTACCACTGAATTTGCCAAATGCAATATCGTTTGCACAAAACAGTTTCTTTGTCAATACTGATGTGTTGGATTTGTTTTGGAGTATATTTCCAAAAAGCACAACCACTGACATTAGAAAGGTAGTAGCAATTAGTTCAAAAGCACTAGGCTACAAAGATGATTTAGGAAATATTTCATCCGTTAGTCCTTCTCAAATAGCTGACAGGTTATGGCGTTATTTAAGACACCATCCCTACATCAAAACTTTAAAGTTGAATGTGCTTAACCCCGGGGATGGTTTACTATTTCTCAACACCATTCGTGAATTACAAAAAATGGATGATTTTAAAAATCTCCGATACGATATTACATTTTATGGAACTCTTGGTTACGAACTTATGGGTAGTGCATTTGATGAACTAATGAATGATAATACATTGTCCGAAGGAAGCCGCCCCGATGTTGATGATGAATTATTAGAGCCAAGTCATAATCCATTATTCCCTAAATTATTTTTTTCTAAAGTAAAAGTAGCATCAGATAAGTGGACAGAAGTGCAGTTCAAAGAGGCAAATGTAACTGTGATTATAGATCAATTTGTCACCAAAACAATTTCTAGACCGGTAGGGAATGTGCCAGGCTGTTATTTTCTGCATGGACTATTGGCTGAATATAGAGCCGAATTTAATACAATGAAAGATGCAGTAACATGGAGTAGAAAAGTTGTTCCTTCAAATACATCAGATGTAACAGAAGGAAATGAAATAAGCAATTTAATTTTTAAGACTGGGCTTAATTTTTTAGGATTAAGTTGTTCTTATTTCGATTGGGGAAAGTCTATAGATCATCTTCCAACTATACAATTAGAATTAGGAAAACAAGACAGGCATGTACTTTCTCAAATACACGACAAAAGCGATTGGGTGTTTACAATTGATAGAAACTTTGGAATTGAATACTTTGATAACCCCGCCGATGCAAATCCAAATTTGAAAAGCTATTTGATTGACTATACACCAGAATTTATGGATGGTGTAGGACATCGTTTAATAGTTTCAACTGGTTGGCTAAATGAAATTGAAAAACTTATTGAAGATGGATTAAATAAAATAAATATTCCCACATCATCTTTTAGAGCGGTAAAAATATTAGACATTATCAAATCAGTTTCTGGAAAACTTGCTTTAAAGCTCATTAACAATCCGAACAATGCAAGAGAAATAATTGGCTTAGCCATAACACGTTTAGCATTAGAGAAAGATGGTTTAATGAATAGCGGAGTACTTATCCCTGTAGATACTCACATAGATATTTTTGCTCAGAATAAACGCAGAAATACCGAGGAAGAAATTACTGTGAAACGAAGTGATTTGATTTTAGTATCGGTAAAAAAAGGAAAACTAAATCTAAATCTGATTGAAGTTAAATTTCGGTCGGGTGAAGGCACAATAACTGAAAGCCTTGCATTAAAGGAAGAGATTGTAAAAAAGAATGACAATTCGGAAAAAGCATTTAGAACAAAGTTTATTTCAGATGATAACAATCCAAAAATTGATGTTCACCTTTCTAATAAATCGTTGTCTACACTTATTGGTTTTTATTTAGAAAGAGCAATTCGCCATAATCTCTGCAAAGATTCTAAAGAATTGAAAGAGATGATTGAATTAATTAACAAAGGTGATTTCCAAATCATTTTTGAAAAATCTGGTTACATAATACATTGGTCAGGTACAACCAAACCAGTTGATAATTATAAAGGCAATATGGTGTATGAGTTAGGTAATAAGGAGATTTCTGAACTGCTTGAAATTAGAGAAACGGAAATAGAAGAAACTATTGTTACACAACCAATAGTTCAGGAAACAGATCAACAAGATAACGCTTCACAAAAAATAATACCTACCAAAAAAGAGATACAAAATCTAAAAGAGGACGAGCCTGCAAGTGAACATGATGTAATAAAGAAAATAGAAGAAAAGGGAGTTGATAAAGTAAGTCCAAATATTGTATCGGAGCCGGATGTTCCAGTTTCAAATAAACCTCACATTGTTTTAGGAAAAAATGTAGATCATGGTAAGGATGTAATTTTTGATCCTATAACTCTTATACCTAAAAAATTAGCAAATCAGCATTTATTAATTGTAGGGAAGTCAGGTGCAGGTAAATCTCAAACTACAAGTGGATTGCTTTACGAGTTAAGCAAACAAGACATTCCATTTCTTATTCTCGACTTTCAAGGTGAATATATTTCTAATGTTTTAACTGATTCAAAGAATAAATCTTTTTTATCTGCCACCAAAGCAAAGGCTTTGGATCCTTCTTATGGAATGGATATAAATCCTTTGGAACTTTCTATTGATGGCAATACAGGAAATAAAATTGGATATATGAGCAATGTGTATCAGGTTTCCACTATTTTAAAACAGATTTTTGGTTTGGGCGATATTCAACATCCGGTATTAAAAGATGCAATTAAAAGAGCATATCAGGAAAAAGGGTTTTCAATTTCTGATAGAACCACTTGGGATAATGAACCTCCCCAATTTCATGATATATGGACGATCTTAGAATTTATGGAACAAAATGAGGGAAGCAATGTTCGCAATCTAAAATATAGAATCGAGCCCCTGTTTGAAAATAACATTTTTGTTCCCGGTGCAAATAGTGTTTCTATTGCACAAATTTTAAAACAAAACTCAGTTATCAATCTTTCAGCTTTACATACACCTGAACTAATGAAATCAGTTGCCAGATTTGTATTGCAGGCAATTTATAATAGAATGCTTTCAGAAGGTCCTTCTAAAAAAATAAAACTTTATGTTGTAATTGATGAAGCACATAAACTTTCCTATGACCAGACATTAACTGATCTCATTAGAGAAGCGAGAAAATATGGAGTAGGTTTTATTTTAGCATCCCAAAGCGTAAGAGATTTCGCAACAGTTGTATTTGAAAACATGGGAACCAAAATAGCATTACAATTAGAGGGCGAAGATGCCAAGTTCATGGCTGAAAATTTTGGAGCAACGGATAAGTTATCAAAAGAAGCAGTTCTATCAATGTTGCCATCGCAAAAACCAATGCGAGCATTAATAAGAAGCAATCATTTTGAACCCTTTGCGCAAGTGGATATTCAGGCGTTTTATGATAAGTAAGTCATAAAAGGTAAATGCACATAGATAATAAATCGTCCCAAAGCAAAATAAAAAGAGCGCTAAAAAGCGCTCCTTTCTTTATAACAGCTATTAGTTGTAACTGTATTCTTTCCAAGGTATAACTGACATTGGAACGTTTACAAGAAAGTTTACTATATCAGTTCTTCCTTGATAAGTCGGTCTGCCGCTTCCATCCTGTGCCATCAAAATAATTGGCAAGCCTGGAAAGAGTGAAGCAAATGATTGCCGGGCTTTATTTGCTTCAAATGTACTTTGCAATACAAAAGACTTCACTATAACAATTGCAAAGTTTACGCCTTGCTCCTTAACAAGAGCGACTTGAATTTTCATAATCACTCTTACCCTTTAGGTGGGTAATGATCTTCACCGTATGTATTCCTTTCACGTATTTGCCCGTTTCTACCGTGAATAAACAGTTCAGATTGTTGATTGATTGAAATTTCTCTTGCTATTTGTATAGCTTCTTTTTGCGTTTCTACAACCTTTGTAGTCTTCTCATTGCCAGCACCTCTTATTGCCCAGTTTCCATCATGTGGTACAACGTGCTGGTTTTTTCCTTTTGACATAATTTTAAAAATTAAAAAGTAAAGTAAATGAGTGCTAAAAAATCACGGCATAGCACTTAACCGGGCAATGAGTGAGAAAAATTTGGAGAAGATAAACTTACCTTATACTTTTGAACACTCAAACAGGAATAAATAACAAGGGTGATAAACCCCGTTTTTCAGCCGTCAAGCAAGAAAAAATATTCCTTCGATTGCCAGTCATTAAGCCACTAATGCCTGGTTTTTTATTTTATCAGCTTTTCATTTTTTACGTTCTATTTGTAATTCTAACATCTTGTTTAATTTTTATATTTCCATGAATAAAATTGTATTCATCCAATAGTTGATTAACCTCGTTATAAATTTTATTCTTTCGTCTTGTGTCCTTTATTGTAACTATCAAGCAAAATTCTTGTGTAGGTTCTATTCCTTCGTTTTCACACTTAACTTCAGTGGCGGTTCTAAAAACATTATCCAGTTTCAAGAACCAGAGTTTTGGTGCAGTTAGAGCATTTATTCTGTTCGTTTCCGTTAACTCGTCTAACTTGACACACCATTTTTTATTCGGTTGGTACTTCCCTCCATAACTGATTAAAAGACGATCACTATTGAAAGTATTTTCAACTTGATTGATTATCCTCTTGCTGTAACAACTATGGAGCAAAAGATTGTTGCCACCATCTGCACCAATTGGATTTTTTATTCTTGGCTTGCTGGTATCTCTTTCCTTCTTAGCATCATAAGTTCCAAAGGACACATTAATATCACTTTGGCAATATTCTCCACCTTCATTATCATCTAACATTGGTGCATTTACAAGAGTGATAGTAACCTCACCGTAGTAGTAACCATCATCAACCATGCTTTGTGGAAAAGGGAAATCTAATATATTAACATAGCTTCCACGTTCAAGTGTATCCTGTAGTATCAAAGTAACTTCATACTCGTCATTGTATAAAATTTCATCTACACGAGCAGGTAATCCAAAACCAACCTGCCTTATTTTTTCAGAAATGCCCATCTTTAAAACAGTAGGATATTTAGCAGAATGAAGCAGCAAGGCTTTTAACAATAACGGGTTAAAGTCTTCATTCAGTTTATTCATTAAACCGGCAGCCAGTGCGGTAACCCTTGGAGTCGAAAAACTTGTGCCAGAAAAGGCTGCAATACTTCCATTTGGGTTAAAAGATTTTACACCATTATATACTACAGTTGTTCCACTCATTCCGGCATTACCACCCATGTGTACTAAGTCAGGTTTGATAACACTTGCAGGTCCGGGTCCAATTCTTGTAAATGGTGAGGGATGATTTTCATCTGCCAAATCAGTTTCAATTTTTGATTGTGCTATAGATCCTATAACTAAACTTCGTACACTATCGGCAGACCTTGATATTCTACTTTTCGGTCCACCAGTTTGAAACCTTTTACAATTGCCGGCAGACTTAATAATTAAAACATTATAATCATCCTGCAACTTATCTAATGCTTTACCAAAATCAGAAAATTCATCAATATTAGCTTCATGGGAACTCCCTAAAGACAAATTCCATATCTTAATATCACTATGATTTTTTATTGTGGTTTGTATATTTCTGATCAGTTCGCTTTCATAAACAGTGTTAAGTTTATCATTAGGGTATACTATTGCTTCAAATAATTTGCAGCCTTCCGTTCCTGTGTAAGCTTTCCCTTCCAGTTCATCTCCATAAAGCATAATTCCCGTAACAAAAGTGCCGTGTGCTTTATCTATATCTTCATCTAAATAATTAGGATCAGCCGAACCTACAATCCAAGGCTTTAGATATTTATTATCAGAAATTCCACTATCTAATATTCCGACCACCGGATAATCTTTTCCAGCTTGCGGCAATTTTACTTTCACAGTTGTATCTACAATAGCCGGTGTTAATGATGTTTCAATTTCTGGCATATCCGATATTGAAAACACACCATCAAAAGATTTGATTTCTTCTAAATCTGTGGTAGTATCAAGTACTACTTGATATAAATTTAAGTCGGGCGTATAATCCAGTTTTTTGAAACTTATTTCGTTATCATAGCAATATTTTTCAAATGCTCTTAATACAACTTTATTTAGTTCATAATCTTTGAAGTTGAATAACTTAACCTTTAAAACTCCTTCTTCATTTTCCACATGAAGTACAGGTTCAAAAGTATCCAACTCATTGATGGCTGACAATCCTACTGCATTTCTGGCTATATTAATCACATTCTTCTCAATTACTTCTAAGTCTTCAATGTTATCCACTTTTATCAACAACTCATCTTCGCCTAAAATGCCAATTATATTTATTTTATCTCTTGTATTAAATAGCTTTCCAATTTCAGGTCTGTGTGTTTTGGCAATAGCTTTTTCGTTAATCTTTACTTTGAAAACAGTAGGGATAAAATTATCCTTCTTAGCCTTAGTTCTTAAAGTGCTACCGACATTACCTAAGAATTGCTTTACATAAGATGACTGTGCCCTAAGTTCTTTTTGTTGCATCACAAACTTAGGAGGCTTTGAACTTCCGCCACCTTCAGTAAGCCTTTCATCGTTTTTTCTTTTTTCAAAGAATTTGATTGGTAAATTTTTGTCTGGCATATTATTGTTTATTTAAGAAGTTTCTAACCTGTCTAATGGAAATTTCATAACGTTCAGCAATCTCGCTTTGTGTAATCCCATGTTGATTAAGGAAGTTTGTTAGTTCTTCCATACTTATTGCTCCATGATGATCAAATTGATAAATCCCATTTAACAGATCAATATATTCAAGAAATTTTTTATTATTTATGACACTATAAGCAATAGCATTGTGAACAATATTTTTTATGTCAGATGGTGATTTCCCTTGTAATAATTTCACTACTGCTTCAAGTTGTTTAGGATCATTGAAAATCTTTGTTTTGTAAGTTTCAGTAAAAGAATAAAGCAACGCCTTAATTTCATTTTCGCCAGGGTATGCAACTTCAATCACAGTATTAAACCTTCTCCAAATTGCTCTATCCAGTAACTCCTGATGATTTGTTGCCGCAATTAATATATTCTCTTGTGAAAATTGATCCATGTTTTGTAACAAACTATTAATTACTCTTTTCAATTCTCCCAACTCATATTGGTCATCTCGGGCTTTTGCAATCGCATCAAATTCATCAAGAAATAAAATGCACGGCTTTTGATCTGCAAACTCAAAAATCTTTCTAATATTTTTTGCTGTATTACCTAACAGCGATGAAACTATAGCGTCAAATCTTGCTATTACCAAAGGCAACCCAGTTTCTATAGAAATTTTCTTTGCAATGCTTGTTTTACCGCCGCCTGGCAAACCATACAACAAAAGGGTTGAAGGTGTTGTAAGACCATAGCCTCTTAATTCTTTTTTATGCTTAATCGTATTTACAAAATCAAATACTTTCTGCTCAACCGGTTTGGTAAGAATAATCTCTTCATTTTCGTTACCAGGTACAAAGACATCAGCAATATCTAATCTACTTTCATGGTCAACAGGAGTAGTAAGTAATTGGTCCATAGTCACGGTTGATGCATATCCTTTTCCAATTATCGCCAGTATTGTTTCAGCCAGTTTCGCCTCACCATCTTTTTTGAGTTTTTCAGCAAGCATTTTGGCATAGCCAAATACCTTTTTCGTATCTTTTTTTAACCCACCTTCAATAATCTTTATTATTTCTGAATACATTTTTATGAGTTTATGAAACAAAAATACATTAAAGTGTAATAAAAATAACTAATTTCGTAAATTTTTTTACAAAAATGTAAAAAATAATACTTTAATCGTAATTGCTGTCTGTGTAATTTCTGCTCAGCACAGAACCTACGCTGCAAGGTAATAAGGTCTCACTACGGCTTAGTCAGCAAGTAGATGCACCAAGCCGAAATCGCAGTGCGAATAAAGCCATTATGAACTTTGTAGCATTGAAAAAATGGATTACCCTTCGGATGCTTGACAGTACGCAGTTTGTCAAATATTTTTAATTAAGCATTTTTAAAGTTCGACGTTTACTTGGAGTAGTTTAGTAACGACCCTTCCATTTTGGGGTAATAAATTTTAATCTAAACTAACATAGTAATAATTTGGTAAGCCGAAATAATTAAAGAGGTTCAATAGAGATAAATTAAAATGTATTTTTGTATCGATAATGTTATTCTGGGTAAAGCGGGGTAAGTTAAAAACGTTTTCTTGAAATGACTTCGACTAAAAATTCGACTAAATGAAAAAGCCATTGATTTACAATGGCGTTTGATTCATTTTGCGGACCGGACGGGACTCGAACCCGCGACCTCCGCCGTGACAGGGCGGCATTCTAACCAACTGAACTACCGATCCATTAAATTTAGGGATGCAAATATAGGTGCATTCATGTTTTTTAAAGCAAATCCTTCAATTAAAAATTCTCTCTTAATTTTAGCGCTTTAATCAGCAGCATGCCAACATACCCCAACAGGCAATTTCTTGATTTTGAACAGCCAATAAAAGAATTATTTGAACAGATTGAACAAACCAAAAAGCTGGCTGAAAAAAATTCTAAAATTGATTATTCGCAAACCATTCATCAGTTAGAACATTCCATAGAAGAAAAACGCAAAGAGATAACACATCATCTTACACCATGGCAACGGGTTCAGTTAAGCCGGCATCCTGACAGACCTTATACCTTTAAGTACATTGAAAAAATGGTTACTGATTTTATTGAACTATTCGGTGACAGGAATGTGAAAGACGATAAAGCAATGGTTGGAGGTTTGGGTGAAATTGAAGGTCAGACTGTGATGATAATCGGGCAGCAAAAAGGTATTAATACCAAGATGCGGCAACAACGCAACTTTGGAATGGCAAACCCTGAAGGTTACCGTAAAGCATTACGATTAATGAAGGTTGCAGAAAAATTTAATAAGCCTATTGTTACACTGATTGATACGCCCGGCGCCTTTCCTGGCATGGAAGCTGAAGAACGTGGACAAGGTGAAGCGATTGCCAGGAACATTTATGAAATGATCCGTTTGCGTGTGCCTGTTATATGCTGTATTATTGGTGAAGGTGCCAGCGGTGGCGCTCTAGGTATTGGCGTGGGCGATAGAATTTTGATGATGGAAAACTCCTGGTACACGGTTATCTCTCCAGAAAATTGCAGTACTATTTTATGGAGAAGCTGGGAGAAAAAAGAAGTAGCAGCGGAACAATTAAAGCTTACCGCTATAGATATGAAAGGCTTTGGCCTTGTTGATGAAATTGTTCCTGAACCTGAAGGTGGAGCACATTGGAACTATAATGAAGCAGCATCTATTTTAAAAACGCATATTATTAAAGCGTTGAATGAAATAAAAGATATTGATGCTAATGAGCGTATTCAAATGCGCATAGAAAAATTCGGCAAAATGGGACATTGGCAGGAATGATTTTATAAATAAACATCAAGTAAGCCTTCGGGCAAAATAACTTCTACTTCTTTTTTCTTGCGGTCTATTTTTTTAAGCGTTTCACCATGCAAAGGAATAAGTACTTCTTTATTATTAATTAGCACTTCCAATAATAACTGGTGACGTTGTTGTATAACAGCTTTTACTTCACCCAGTATTTTTTTATTTTCTACTATTATAAAACCCAAAAGATTAACAGGCGCTTTTTTGCTAACCAACTTTTCAAAATCATTAGCAGTAAGCCATACTTTTTTTTGGAGCAATTTTACAGCAGCTTCTTTAGAATGAATTCCTTCAAACTTAATAATCGTTTCATCTAAATTTTTTGCAATGGATGATTGCTGAAAGAATGGTAAAAATTGTTTTTGTATTTCAATAAAAACGGCTTCTGTATTCTTGAAATCCGTGCTTTTACCAAGCAGATGCTTTAGTACCACTTCACCTTTTAAACCATGTGTTGCTGCAATTTTTCCAATTTGAACATGTTCATTCATTTATTCAAATTTAAAATTATCATGCTTAATAAAATTGAATATTATTAGTTACCATTCTCTCTTCTTTACCAAGTTTAAATCAATAAAAAATCCTGATATTGCTATCAGGATTTTAAAAAAAATTTTTCCAAAGAGTACTTACACTTCAGCAGAGTTTTCTGTTTCAACTTTTTTTACAGCAGGCTGAGAATTTCTTCCTAGTCTTGATTTTTTGTGCTCATCACTGCGACGCTTCATGTGCACTTCATGTTCTTCATGCCATTTCTGAAACTTTTGCATAGCCGCTGCTTCATCAAACAAGCCAAGTTTTACACCGCGCAATAAATGCTTAAGATAAAGCACTCCTTTATAGGATAAAATGCGGCGAACCGTATCGGTTGGCTCTGCACCTTTGTGCAACCATTCTAATGCTTTTTGCCGGTCCAACTGGATTGCTGCAGGAACAGTTAGCGGATTGTAGGTACCAATTTTCTGGATAAATTTTCCGTCCCGTGGTGCACGTGCATCTGCTACTACAATAAAGTAGAACGGACGCTTTTTACTTCCGTGCCTTTGAAGTCTGATTTTTACTGCCATTTTAAATAGAAATTTAAAGGCCTTTTTTAAAAGGTTTAATGAATAATGGATTGCGAATGAAAGGGATTAATAAATATCACTCAAATGCAGCTTTAAAATTAATAAAAAATTTTTTATAAACGGCGCATACCCGGCATTTTCATACCCGTCAGCGGCATTTTGTTCATCGTCTTCATCATCTGCTTCATTTGGTCAAATTGCTTTATCAAACCGTTTATATCCTCCATCGTTTTGCCTGAACCCTTTGCCAAACGCTGTCTCCTGCTTTGGTTAATCACATCAGGATTTACGCGTTCAAACGGCGTCATTGAACTTATTATTGCTTCTATACCTTTAAATGCATCATCGCTTATGTCAATATCTTTAACGGCTTTACCTATGCCGGGTATCATACCCATTAAATCTTTCAGGTTGCCCATTTTTTTTATCTGCTGCAGCTGATCAAAAAAATCCTGAAAATCAAACTGGTTTTTGCGAATCTTTTTTTCTAATTTCTTTGCCTGCTCTTCATCAAATTGAGCTTGTGCTTTTTCAACCAAAGTGGTTATATCGCCCATGCCCAAAATACGCTGTGCCATGCGTTCAGGATAAAATATATCCAGTGTATCCAGCTTCTCGCCACTGCTTACGAATTTTATGGGTTTATGTACTGTATATTGAATTGATAAAGCAGCACCGCCGCGTGTATCCCCATCAAGCTTGGTTAACACAACGCCGGAAAAATCAAGACGGTCATTAAATGCTTTTGCCGTATTTACCGCATCCTGACCAGTCATTGAATCAACAACAAACAAAATTTCTGTTGGGTTAACTGCTGCTTTAATATCAGCTACTTCAGTCATCATTGCTTCATCAACTGCAAGGCGGCCGGCAGTATCTATAATAACAACATTTTTGTTTTTTGCTTTTGCTTCTTTTATAGCATTCTGCGCAATTACAATAGCATCTTTTGTGTCAGGTTCACTATACACATCCACATTAATTTGCGAACCCAACACTTTTAACTGTTCAATAGCTGCAGGCCGGTAAATATCTGCTGCAACCAGTAAAGGAGATTTTTTCCGTGTTATCAAAAAATTTGCAAGCTTACCACTAAAAGTTGTCTTACCACTTCCCTGCAATCCTGCAATTAATACAACTGCCGGGTTTCCGTTTATTTCAAACTTTGCTTCTCTGCCGCCCATTAAATCGGTTAGTTCATCCTGCACAATTTTTACCATTAACTGCCCGGGGCTGATAGCATTAATAACTTTTTCCCCGGTTGCCTTATCTTTTACTTTACCGGTAAATTCTTTGGCTATTTTATAATTCACATCGGCATCTATCAGGGCACGGCGAATATCTTTTACAGTATTGGCAATATTCAGCTCATTAATTCTTGCTTCGCCTTTTAAATTTTTAAACGCACCTTCAAGCCGTTCAGTAAGATTATTAAACATAAAAAAAATTGGTTTGCAAAGATAATTAAGGCTGCTTATTGATTCTGTTTAAATAGCATGCGAATTATTTTACTTTTGAATTTTTAAAAATTAATTATGATACAACGCATACAATCAATCTGGCTGTTGCTGGCTTCTGCTTTTGCATTTCTTACAATGAAGTTTGCTTTCTTTATCGGGTCAAATACTGAAATACCTTATGGAGTATTTAATGCCACCAACAATATGATTTTATTGATTCTTACATCTATGTTGGGAACGCTTTGCCTGTTTACAATATTTATTTACAAACAAAGAAAACTACAGCTTTGGTTAACAATACTGGCTTTGTTTATAAGCCTGTTGAACATTTTTTTATATTTTGTGTATGAAAAAAATTATACCACAAGTCATTTAGCTTTAACTTCTGTTTTTGCTTTGCTCATTCCCGTGTTTTTATTTTTTGCGAGGAGAGGTATTTATAAAGACCAAAAGCTCGTTAAGAGTATGAACAGGTTACGATGATAACATAATTTCTTTCTTCGTAAAATCAATTCATCTAATCTTCTTAATTTTACAACTATAAATATGAAGTGATGATAAAAACAGGTAATCCTATAATAAGTATTTATACTGAAATGACGCCTAACCCTGAAACCATGAAGTTTGTTGCCAACAAGCTCTTGTACCCGGGAAAAAGTATAGATTTCCAGGATGAATTGCAGGCTACTCCAAGCCCTTTGGCGAAAGAACTTTTTAGTTTTCCATTTATTAAAAGTGTTTTTATTGCAAGTAATTTTGTTACGCTTACAAAAACACCTGATACTGAGGACTGGCAGGATGTGATTCCATCTGTAAAACAATTTTTAAAAGACTATCTGGAAAATAACGGGCCTGTTGTAAACGAAGATGAAGTTGCTAAAACAAAACAGGATACCGGCAATATTGTTTTAAGTAATGATACTGATGTGGTAAAGCGAATTAAAGAATTACTTGATAATTATGTTCGTCCTGCTGTTGAAATGGATGGTGGTGCAATACAATTTAAAAGCTATGATGAAGGCACAGTAAGTTTAATGTTACAGGGAAGCTGCAGTGGTTGCCCTTCATCAATGGTTACATTGAAATCAGGCATTGAAGGTATGATGAAACGTATGATACCTGAAGTAAAAGAAGTAGTTGCAGAAGCTGAATAAAATTTTAAATTAACAGCTAAACGCTAAGTTTATTACTTAGCGTTTTTTGTTTTTATAATAAATGTTTTGGCTTATCTTATATCTTTTTCAAATTTATAATTTCAATACA
>CAHJWK010000022.1 GCA_903642275.1 Chitinophagaceae bacterium | reverse complement strand
CAACAGTGCAGTATCAGCAAGGCTTGTAAAATTGTGCAACTGCCACGCAGCAGCTACCAGTATCAAAGCAAACTAGAGAGATGACAGGGAGATACAGGAAGCTTTAACGGAAATGATTGATAAACATCCATCCATTGGTTTTTGGCAAAGCTACCACCGCTTTAGAAACAGGGGTAAATTATGGAACCATAAAAGAGTGCGCAGGATATACCCTATGATGAATCTTAATATAAGACGCAAGGCAAAGAAACGCCTGCCTGAAAGGGATAAAGCAACCGCTGGTGATACCTGTGGCCGCGGGTCAAACATGGAGCATTGATTTTATGAGTGATGCGCTTGCAGATGGAAGAAAGTTCAGGTTGTTCAATGTGCTGGATGATTATAACCGTGAATCCTTAGCCATTGAAGTAGATACCTCGCTACCTTCTTTAAGAGTACAGCGTGTGTTAAACAAATTAATCAATGAACGAAGCAAACCAGCAAACATCCGGGTAGATAACGGGCCTGAATTTATAAGCAACACACTGCAGCAATGGTGCAGGGAAAATCAAATCACGCTGCAGTACATACAACCGGGCAAGCCTATGCAGAACGCTTATATTGAAAGAAAGAATGGTAGCATAAGAAGAGAACTGCTGAATGCGTTTTTATTTTACTTCCTGGCAGAAGTAAGGATAATGACTGAAGAGTGGAGGCATGATTACAATCATGAAAGACCGCACAAAGCACTCGGGTATTTATCACCGGTAAAGCTCTCTTTTTCATAACGATATAAATTTAGCAGTGTTCAACTATGATGAGCTTGAAATTAAGAGTGTAGAAGTTCACAAAATTTCTGACGTCAATCTTAATTTCAAAAAATTGTGACAATAGATGTCATCTATAAGATTCTAAATTTTTACCATTAGCCTTAACAGAAAATCCTGTGTCACCCTTCTTTTTAAATACTCACTCAAAGCTAGTAGTGAGCTCCCTTTATTCATTTATAAAGTTTTTATAAGCTTTATATCCCTTCTTGACTGCCATAACGCTTTGATTTTATTAGCAGCTTCTTCAGGCGTAATTCTAATGTACCTGTAGAAGTCTTTAGTGTTTTTATGGCCGCTTATCTTCATGATTAATTCAACCGGTGTACCATAAATAAATTCATTGGTGCAAAACGAACGACGCGCTGTATGAGATGTTATCCATTCGTATTTTGGCTTAGCTACTTCGATGCTTTTATTTCCTTTCTTATAAGAAAACCTGACTAATTGATCGATACCTGCTAATTTACCTATCGTTTTAATATGCCTGTTAAATTCCGGATTAGTAAGACATTTAAACTTGTCTTTAAATTGCTTGGTGAAAATTAATTTGGCTTCTTCACGCAGAGGAATTATAACCCAGCGATCGGACTTGGTTTGCTTCTTACATAATATATCACGCTTTAAATCTTCCGGCTGTAAGGTTGAAAAATCAGAAAACCGCAAACCAGTTAAACAACCAAGTACAAACAAATCCCTGTACTCAATAAGATAAGGAAAGGCCGTTAAATCTGCATGATAAAAAGCTGCTATTTCCTGATGAGTAAGATAGATTGCATCACTTTATTCTTCTGGTATTCTAAATCACTTAAATCAATGGCTGGTATAATTTTTCTTTTTACACGGTCTTTAATAAAAACTCTAAAATGCTTAACTGTTTTAACAATTGTATTCAATTTTAATCCGACGAGCTGGGTCTTTCTACGTGCATGAATATGGTGAAAGGTGAGATAGGACACAAAGGCTTCATAAAAAGAGAAATCCAAATCATCGAATGCTATTTTCTTGCAGCTGTATTTTTCAAAAGCAAGAAGATGGGCTTTTATATTACGGTAGACACAAAGCGTTGCTTTGCTCACTTTCATTTCTTTGGATTTTATATAAGCATCTAACTGATAATAAATATCTTGTTTCTGTACTTGTTCAGCAGCGCTTAAAGTTTCGAAACTGCCTTTGATGGTATTTAATGTTGAAGCATTAAAGTCTAAACGGAATGACTTTTTTACAAAACTTCCCTTGTTTGAAATTTGATTGTGATAGCGAACGTCACCAAGGTCTTCGGCGATGCGGGTAAGCCTGACTAATTCTTCATTTAGTTTTTGACTGTTTCCATACTTACTTGAAATACAACGCTATTTTGCACTCCAATGGTTTGCCGGAATACGAATGCCTGTGTTTAATAGGTTCTATTGCTTGCGCTGAAGCAATATTGAAGGAAGATAGTAGATGTACCATTGCGAAGTGTCTTGTTAGCACTGCAAATTGGTTTAATAGGTAATAACATAATTTGGTCGATTAAAAAAGGATCAACCTGAATTAAAGATAATAAGCTCATAGAATTGTGAATGTTGTAAAAGACTGAAAATCAACCTACTAAAAGTAAAGAGATATAAAAATAAAAAAGGATTACATGCTTGTAATCCTTTCAAAAGCGGACCGGACGGCACAGCTCCTTAGTTTCCTATTCATATCTGTTATTACTCACTTTTATTCAACTCCTTGTTTTTTAGCATTATATGGGTTGTTTTTTATCTCGTCGGTTTTGAACTTTATTGGGATTTATATAACTGAAATAGAGTAAAAAATAGAGTAATCAACAGTGATGATACTTCCAATCAAACCCGTTTGTAAAAAGGAATGGATACGCCGCGATGGCACCAGTGTAATTTTTATTCAGTACTGCAGAACATCTGATGAAAGAGTTTTAGTCGATACAGGACTTTCAATTCCGCCCGTTTACTGGAATAGAAAAAATAGTCGCATAGCAGCAAATCTTCCGGTTCAATATGGAACGATTGAAAGCATTGAAACACAACTTTCGCAACGATTGCGACGTGCAGAAGATTTGATAAATTATGCACTTAAGAAAAACACTGTCTCACCAACACAGTTTCTGAAAGAAAGATTTAATACAAGCTTTGACCCGGTTAAAGTGTTACCAGAATTTAATTCACACTTAAATCTTGACGTGTTTCATAATATTGATGACTACATTAACGCGAGAGAAGGTATTGTGAAGAAATGTACAATTAATGTAATTAAAGCAACGAAGAAACATCTGCTAGATTTCCAGACATATCGAAATAAGCCAATCACTTTTGAAAGCTTTGATATATATTTCTATGAGCAGTTTGTCAACTTCCTCATGTATGATGTTATTCATCCAAGAAGAACAACGGTCATTAAAGGATTAAAGTTGAATACCATTGGCAAAACCGTTAAGCATCTCAAATCCTTTTTGCGAGATAGAATGAAGGAAAAAATTATTCCTTTTACTGATTTAAGTGATTTTAAAGTTTTGCAGGAAGATGTTGATGCAGTGTATTTGAGTTGGGGAGAAATTTCTAAAATCTATCATCTTGATTTATCCAATCATCCGGCATTAATAAAATATCGAGACTTGCTTGTTTTAGGATGCTTAACCGGCTTTCGTTTCAGCGACTATTCGGATATTAAACCTGACGAACTTAGAGGCGGCATGTTGTACGTAACACAAACAAAGACTTTGTCATCAGTGATTGTGCCTTTGCGGCAAGATGCTAAAACTATTTTGATCGATAAATATAATATGCAAATGCCCCAGGTCAGCAACGTTAAATTTAATGACAATATTAAAGAGGTTTGTATGCTTGCTGGAATAGAGGAGCAAGTGAAAATTACAAATAAAAAAGGCAATAAAATAGTTGAAGAGGTGCGACCCAAATATGCCCGGATTACATCCCATACTTGCAGGCGTTCCTTTTGTACAAATGAATACCTGGAGGGTACACCAACGGATTAAATTATGACGATAAGCGGGCATAAAACGGAAAAAGCTTTTCGCAGGTATATTAAAGCAGATAAAGTACAAAAGGCGCATATGATTAAACGGCTTTGGGATAGCAGGCCAAGCTTGTGATTCCAAGGGAAAAAGAAGAATTTTCATTCTCAAAAATTAAATTTTTTTGTCTGAGCAATTAAATACTTTTTAACTAACATGCACTATCCTGTCGTAAATTCAAATGTAAAGCCTACTTCGTCACCTACCTCCATATCAACATATCATGCACAATATTTTCTGAACGGCTTACCGGATGCTGACTGCCGTTGGTTAATAAAGGCACTTGTTGCTCCATATATTCTATCAATTCAGAAGCATATATTTCTCCATCTTTATTTATATCAGCGAGCTTCTCTTGTAATGCTTTTTGTAGTATAAATGTAAACACACCATTGTGCCAGCTTTCGCCCTCTACTGCAAATTCCGCTGCTCCTGCAGAAGCCATTACAGAAGTTCCATTAGATCTTCTTAAGTCGGTAAATAATGTTTGCATAAGCTTAAATGAATTATTTAAATCCGATGCGTTTTCTTTAAGATATATGCCGCCACCATCTCGAAACGTAAGATCATTATCAGGTTTTGTGACTTTTAAGTTTTGCGTTACAGATTCTTTATCAATTTCACCGCTGTTACAGGCGTCAATAAACATCATCTTATTTCTTGCGGGTATACTGTCTAAAATGTTTTCTAAGGAAGAATAAGGCAGTGCGAATTTTTTAGGGCTTGAGAAATCTGTATTGTATGTTGATAAATAATAATCATAGTTTTTATCAACTAATCCGTGTCCTGCATAAAATAAAATAACATAATCATCAGGTTTAGATTGTTTAAGTTGTTGTTTCAATTTCAAAACATTCGCAAGTGTCACATCTTTATCAATTAACATAACAGGTATTATCTTGCTGTAATCGTTTGCTTTTGATGAAAACAATGTGATAATATCTTTTGCATCTTTGGATGGGTATTTCAAATTATATTTCGTTTGAATAAAATTGCCTGATCCTATGGCGATAACATACATTGTAGGTTTTACCGTTTCTGTAATCTTATTTATATTTATGTAATTAGGTAAACTTTCAATTCCTTTTGTATTTAAAACGGATACTTCAATTTTATTTTCGCCAGATGACAGCGGAACAGAAACAGGAATGTTTGCAAAATTTGATTTATTCTTTAACAACATTCCGTTTATTCCATATAACGGTACGCCATTTATGCTAATCATTAATTTATCTAAGAAAGCAGATTCAGATTGTGCTTGCACAGAAAAAGAGAGACTTGACGAAGATGTCTCTCTCGTATTTACAGGAAGGTCTGTGACATTTACTTCCGGGATATCAGAGGCTGGAGGCAATGTAAAAGAAGATGCCTTATATCCGGATTTGCTTAACCGCTTTTCGTAAGCTCTTTTGTAATAACCACTATAAGCAGTATCACCGTATCCTAAGGTTTCTATAATTTTATCTGGCCTGTTTAAATATAAATCAAACTGTGAAAACTCATAGGATTTGCCTTTGTAAGTAAATCTCAGGTCTTTGTCGGAGCTTTTGTTTGAAGTATAAAAGCCATTCTTATCTATCATTGCATAAGATTTATAGTCAAATGCTACGAAACGCATATCTGTTTCACCTGAATTCAGGTTTAGGAATAAAACAGTTTTATCATAATCAACACCTACAAGATATTTTTTATCTGGTGATACCACAAGCGTGAAAAACATATGCGGCTCTTTATTAATAACCTTAATCAATTTATTCTGACTAATTGACCATAACCTTACAAGTCCGTCATCACTTGCTGCTGCAAAAAAATCATTATCAATAAAACAACCTGCCATTACCTGTGTATGATCGTATAGTTTAAGGAATTTATTCTCAAAAGCTTTTCCATCTTCAAAAGCAGCAATTACCTTCATTTGGGCAATGTCAAATATTCCGATTGTTCCATCCTGTAATCCAAATAATATTTTAGAACTATCCGGAGAAAATTGCACTTCTGTAATTACCGTTTGAAACGACTGCTTAGACTTAGGCCGCTCATACTTGTAAGTTTTTAACATGTTACCATTAACATCCCATTGCGCAAAAATAATGGTGGGATCGCCAGGCGATTTTCTGGTGCCACACACACCAACAATGCTATTGATTGAGGGAATATAAACAGGGTTAACAGAAAAAAAAGTATCTTTCTTATTAACAACTATAAGCTTTTGAACAGTAGCTGGCGATTTAGAAAAATCAACAAGTTTATAATAAAACAAATACTTCAAACTATCACTTCCTACCATGCTGCTCGTGTATGTATATTCAGGGTCATTGTATGTATAAGTCTTTAGCAAATTGCGCTTAGATGCGTCATACAATTCAAAGGTTTTATTATCTCCTGTTGTACAAAGGTCGTTAGGAATGTAATTAATTAGCCCTATTGTTTTTTTATTTGATGAAAGACAGGCATTTTGTATGTTTATACCTGAAGTGTTATCAATTCTAAAAAAAACATTTGCCCCTCCACGAGCAGTATCCTGGCAGGAAATTTCTCTCTTCAAACGATCAACTTCAGCTGTTTTAAGGTTTATGATGAATGCATCATTATATGTTTTGGGTATCATTAATGTTGTGCTGTCTAGAAATAAAGGTGCATTTAACTTGAGAGCACCTCTGACAATTGAAAACTCACTGGTAATAACATTCTCTTTCATGTCATGGATCACCATTTCGCGTGTGCATTCTGCAAAAGATAATCCATCGTTTGATATGCCAACAATATAACCTCCGTGTAATTGCTCAGGTTGATAATTATTCTTTACATAATAAAACATGGATTTACCATTTTTTACACGAAATAGTTCTTTGTCGGTTAGTAAATCATAACAAATAACAGTGAAGTTTTCTGTTGCAGTATCCTCTACTTTAAAATAAGTGTTTAAATATTGACCAGTTGTAAGTGGTTCTGTACCTATGTCATTAGCGCGTTGGTCTGTACTTAATATTACAAACTCAGATATTGTTTTTTTCTTTATTGAGCCATTGTTTGCATCTATAACATACAAAGTGTCAGTCTTAATTTGATTTTTACTTTTTCTTATACTAACCATAGATCCTTTCGATGCAGCAAATAAATTATTGCCATATAAACTTAAACGGTCAATAAGCTTATGGTTTGTTGTGGAAGCAATAGCTGTATAATCTTCTGCTTTCAATTCCCTATCAGGAACTGATGTCAGGTTTAAAGTATAGAGTTTACCAGCCGCTACGCTAAACCATATACGTTCCAAGTCAGTCGATGCCGCTATTGACAAAATACCTGGAATGGCTTTTACGGTGTTCATTAGTTTTTTAAATACAAGATTTAACAGCCAACTGTTTTCTATACCGATAACTGGTAAATTCAGTATTACACTTTTATAAGAATGCTCACCATTGATTGATTTAACTTGAATACGCGCATAAGGATTATCACCTCCTACTTGCGCTACTAACATTACTTTTGATTGGTCTTTAGAAAAGAAAGCATCAGTATACTTTTCTTCCGGAAAAGGAGGCTTAAATGTATTAACGATACTGTCATTTTGTATATCATACAACAGATAATTACCTTGCGGGTATTGCGGAAGCAACAAGTATTTTTCATCATTGGAAAAAACCGGCTTTGCAGTATAAAGCAGTGTAAATACATCAGTTGTAAATGGCGTTATTTTTTTTATAAGTGCACCTGTTTTTACATTCCATAGCACATATTCTCCTTCTAAATTATAACCACAGAAATAAGTATTTAGTGGTGAAAATATAAATTCAGATTCAATTATAATATTCATTCCGCTTTGTAGCGTTAATGAAGGTTTGAAAGATTGACTTTCACTTAAAAAAGGCTTTAAAAGCAACAGTAATACTATACCGGCGCAATAAGACCTAATCTCACTATTCATGGTTATAGTTGTTTAATAAGAGTTTTTATTTTATCGTTATCAATGCGCCCATAATAAGCAGAGAAGTAATCATTTATATAATTGATTTGTTCAGATGACGGTATATTATTTTTATCAACACCTAATCCTTCGGTTAACAAACTAAGTTCTGGCTTAATAGTAGTGAACGTTTCATAGTTGATATTCAGTGGCGAAATAAGTATGGATTCGTTATCAGCATGCTTTAAAAAATAAAGCTTTGCGTTATATATGTGATGGATATTTAAATCCTTGCCATCAATCAATGAAATATTTTTGTTGAAACATAATTGCAAATCATTATGATTAGTTCGCCATGAAATTTTTTTGTTTATTTTTTCGTTGTTATACATATAAGAGAAGAAGAAAAAATCAGTTGTATCCGTAAAAAATTCTTTTGATACATCAATGTAAAATGAATCAATAACAAGCATTGAATTCATACTATCTTTAAAAGAACTGAAATAAGTTTGTGCTTCAGTTAAATTGCTTAACCTACCTGCTCTTGATTTCATTTCACCGGTTACAAGCGTTGGTATCAATTCGTTTCTTAATTCGCTGGCAAGGCTTAAATTACTATCAACTGGGTTGTTGAGTTTGGAATTTTGTTTAAGTAAAAAAGTACCTCTCTGGCTTGCAAGTCTTAAAATGCTGTTGTTTTTGAAGTGTATATTTTGAATGTCGTTTTCAGTAAGTCTGTCACCAGGTTTAAGCTGTCTGATGACGGTCATGTTTTCAAGTACTGCTGTACCATTAATTTTTACAATTACATAAATATTTTCTTGTAGCAGGAAAGAAAATATCATCAAAATTTTTATCATGAGTCATATTTTATATTAAATATCAGCATAACATTTTTAATGTTTTATTCCATAAAACCACTCTTTTTTCAGGTTTTTCCAATCTTTAATAAATTCTATAATTGTCATCCAAATTGATAAAGTAAATATGTTGATGGTTTTATTAAAGAGGAAATATGATAACAATGAGCCGATAAACAATGATAAAATGTTAGCAGCTAAATTCAAACCTATTTCACCAAAAAGTATTTTAAATACGAGTCGAATTTTGTTTTCAAATTTGTTACCATAAGAAAAGGTTTTATAAAACATAAAATAAGATAATAAAGTAAATAGCCCCACTAAATAAAGAATCCATAGTGTTGTTATTTTATTTTGATGATTTAATAATGACAGATAAATATTTGCAAGTATAAGAGCGCCAGGCATTGTGCCAAATACAGTTTGATGATTATCGTTTTCAAAATCACCAATTACAATTAGTTTATTACCAAGAAATCTTTTTGCCTCTGTATCATGATTAATTATCAAAGCAATAAAATCTTCAAGCGTATAGATGTTACTGATAGTATCTGTTTTTACAATATTTTCATTACGCAAAGGCGCATCAATTGTTAAGTTATTAAAGAGATATTCTGTATGTTTTTCTCGGTTAAGTTTAATGATATTACCTGCTGATTTTACCGTCAAATGATTCTTGATAGCATACATATACAATGGCATACTTAAATCTTTTGTACTTTCTGCTAATTTAAACCTCGCTAACTTGTTATCAAACTTGTACACGTTTTTTAAATAACTATAATTTACATAACCACCAAGAAAATTATGCGTATAGCTTTTATATCTGTCAGAACCGGTATCAGCTTGGGGAAATGCTATATGCTGAAAGTCTTTTAATGTATTAGCTAATCTATTGTCATAAGCGGTAGGAAATGTAAAATCTATATCGCACAACACAAATGAATAATTACCGACTTTCTTAATTGCATCAATGCAGGAATCCAGCAGCAATCTATCAGTTACTATCTTATTTTCAAGCAGGTTACTGTCAAAAACAATTGTTTTGTTTTTTGAGACATCAATAAATATAACATTATCCTTTTGTGAGTGAAAAAGTGATTTGTCAAAAGTGAAGTTCTTAATCGTTGACTGCCACTTTAATAATACATTATCAAGTAAAAAACTTCCGTTTATGAAGCCCCAGACGTAAACCAATAATAACATAAATAATCCATGTAAAAAACAATATAGCCACCGTAGTTTTTTGTTTGGTAATTTCTTGAACAAAATAGAATGATGTTTATTCAATGTTGATGTTGGTACGTGAGCAGGAAATGGTCAATAAAATGTCGAAAGCAATTTAGTAAATAAAAATATCAAAAATTAATCACTATACAATTCCACGATAGAAATAAATAAGACTAAGCACATCCTAATTTGCAGCATCAGCGCAAGACAACACATAAGTATAAGTACAATAATATAATAACTTAACTAAATACACGAGAAATTATACATTAAAGCTACAACCTTCCTAAGTAGGTTGGATAAAAAGAACGGTAAAAGCAATTTTGCTTTAACCATTATGGATTCACATTATATTTACTCTTCTTCAACTACATCACACTTTGGTCGGTTCTTAGTCCTGTTTGTTTTAGCACAGAGCATTTTCACAATCTATGGTGCAACCTCGCTGTACGTGCACCATATAAATTCATATGTGCAGCATTTATTTAGTTCCATTTGCTTTGTCTTCTTGCACATTATTTAAAGAAGTTGATAGCGCCGCCGCTTTTTCAGCCAACTGTACAAAGGCAGATCTATAACCGTTTATATCATCACTTTTTACGCCTTCAGCCATTTTTATTAATTGCTGATAAGAACTGCTTTGTTTGTAAGCTGATGATCTAAGCATTAAACCGAATTCTGCAACCGCTGATGAAAACCTGAAGTTATCAGATGACTGTTCCCACGCTTCGTCATTATTTATAACCGGATAAACAAGCAGTTTGCTTATGTCACTTTCAGGTTGTTTATAACGAATTTTGATTGTCATCATTTCATTGCTAGCAGATTGCGCTATTCGTGTCGACTGATATTTAAGATCATCGACTTTTACTGATCAGAATATCATCATTAATATCTGTGGGTATAATTTCATACAAGGCAGTTACCGTCTGACCGGAACCTAAATCGCCCGCATCTTTTTTATCATTATTAAAATCTTCATTAGCCAGCAACCTGTTTTCATAACCAATCAACCTGTAAGCCTGTACATATTGCGGGTTAAATTCAACCTGCAACTTTACATCTTTAGCAATGGTGAAAAGCGTTCCTCCTAATTAATTCACCAATACTTTTTTCGTTTCATCAATAGTATCAATGTAGTTATGATTACCGTTGCCTTTATCTGCAAGCTGCTGCATGATGAAGCTTATGGAAAGTGTAATGGCGTTGAATGAAAAGGTGAAAGTTGCATTATATATTTTAAAAATGAGTAAAATTTTAAACGTCTATTCAGGCGTAGACTTATATAAACAGTTACATTCAATAACCAGTTAGAAGCGTTGTCCATGTCGTGTTATGTCTTTGTGTATTTTTTTGAAACTAACTACATTAGTAACAATATTTACACACCTCGTTCTCATTAAATTAATCATATTTTGCCCATGTTACTAAGAAGTATAATTTTCTCCTATGAAATTTTCCGGTCACGATTCTTTTATTTGTAAAAACTTATGGCTTAAAAAAGGATATGACTTTGTTCAAAAAAAAGGCAAATCATTTAATGATGAATTAGCTGTAGTTGACTTAGGTGTTGGTAAAAATATGGTTAACTCCATCAACCATTGGTTAACATCTTTTGGGATTTTAGATAAAAATGGTATCACTGATATTGGGCATTACTTGTTTAATAACAATGAAGGAAAAGACCCTTATTTAGAAAGCATTGGAAGTATTTGGCTATTGCATTCTTATTTGATAAAAACAAATGCAGCTTCTATTTATAATTTGTTCTTTAATGAGTTTAGAACCAACAAAGCATCTTTTACAAAACAACAATTAACAGATTTTATTCTACGCAAACTTAAATCCATAGAGCAAACAGGAACTAATCCGAATACAGTAAACGCTGACATCAATGTCTTAATTCGCAGCTATTTAAATCCGGAATTAAGGAATAGAAAAATTGATATTGAAGATGAATTTTCAAGTCTTTTAATTGACTTGCAACTTATAGATAGCTATCAATCAGAAAACGCATTAGGAGAAAATGTTGATTGGTATTCTGTGGAAGGTAATTTAAGAATTGACTTGCCTTGGCAAATTGTATTGTTTGCAATACTTGACAACAAAAACTATAGTAAGTCTATTCCTTTTTACGAATTGCTCAATAGCTATAATTCGCCCGGAAATGTTTTTGTTTTAAACGAAGATGGTTTGTATGATAAAATAGAAAACATTACTAAGCACTATAGAAAAGAAATAGTTTATACAGAGTCAGCAGGAATAAGAGAACTACAATTCAAAAAGGAAATTGATAAATGGAATGTACTAAATGAATACTACAATTAAATATTCGCCATCCATAAATATTATAAGGGATATTAATTACAACTTTAATTATATCCCAACGCAAAATTCCATTGCTGTATTTAATGAGTTGATAAATAACCTCAAAACCAATAACAAAGCTCAAATAATTATTGGCGCTTACGGCACAGGTAAATCATCATTACTCTTAGCAATGATGCAAACTTTATCAGGCACACATAAGCATTTTAATTTTGGTAAAGTATTGGCTAATAAAACTCATTATGAGTTTATACCAATTGTAGGCAGTTATACTTCGTTCACTTCTATTGTTGCAAATATTTTTTTACGAGACAAAAAAAACTTTACTACAAAAGATATAATTGCAGCAATCAATAAAAAGTATAATTCACTTCATGAACAAAATAAGACACTTGTTTTTTTGGTTGATGAATTTGGAAAGTTCTTGGAATATGCTGCAAAAAATAACCCTGAATCAGAGTTGTATTTTTTACAAGAACTAGCAGAATGGTTAAATGATACTAAACATAATGCAATGTTTGTAGGCACATTGCATCAAGACTTTAATGCCTATTCAAATATTTTAAATAAAAATCAACGACAAGAATGGAATAAGATAAAAGGCAGGTTTAAAGAAATTGTTTTTAATGAACCAGTAGAACAGCTTTTATACTTAGCAGCAGAAAGGGTTTACCAAAAATTTGGTCATTCAAGTTTTGATAAGAACTTCAATAAACTTTTTCAACTGATAAAACAATCAAAAGCCTTCCCGCTAAAAGATTATTTAGAACTTGACATAGCAAAGAAACTTTTTCCTTTTGATATTTTATCTGCATCTATTCTTACTTTATCATTACAGCGTTATGGACAAAATGAAAGGAGTTTATTTTCTTTTTTAGAATCAACCAATGATGGTTTAAGTGTTGTTTCAAAGCACGAATACTATTCAATTGATAAGGTGTATGACTATTTACTTAATAACTTTTATTCAATTGTTACATCAAGCAGAAATAGTTCAGACTTTTTACAATGGTCAGCGATAAGAAAAGCTTTAGAAAAAGCGGAAGGCATTTTAGACAAATCAATAAATGCTGATGCACAGAAAGTAATTAAAACAATTGGCTTAATAAATTTATTTGCATCTAATGCCGCAAGATTAGATGATGCTTTTTATATAGATTATTTAAGTATAGCAGAAAGCGTAAAAAATCCTGTCGCAATAATCAACAAGCTTATTGAATTTAAAATCATTCGTTTTGTAAAGCACAACTTGCGTTATGTAATTTTTGGTGATACAGATTTAAATATTGATTTAGCGATTGATGAAGCCGGTAAATTAGTTGAAAAGGCAACTAATATAATTGCGTTATTAAATCAACACTTTGCTTTTCCATTCATACCTGCAAAATCAGTTTTTTATAAGAAGGGAACTCCAAGATTTTTTCAATTTCGTTTGAGCGAAAATCCTATCAATGAAATTCCAGAAGATGAAGTAGATGGTTTTATTAATTTAATATTTTCATCTGAAAGTGATATTGAAAAGAAAACTCAAGCAACTTCAAAAGATTGTCAGGAAGCTATTTTATATGGAGTTTACAAAAACACTGTAGAGATACAAAACCAGTTGTTTGAAATTCAAAAAGTAAAGCAAGTAACAACAGTAAATGCCTGGGAAGATAAAGAGTTTAATGAAGCTGTGAAAAAAACAGGGCGGAAAAAACTCATAATTAATGCGTTGTGGACAGAAGTATGTCTTGCTTTTCCTGCACTTGATGCTTTGAGCGAAGGTTTTGATGTATACGTTGTGACGGATGCAGTTGGCGGAACATCTTACAATGCGCATAAGATGGCGTTAAAAAGAATATCACAAGCTGGAGCTAAATTAATAAGCGTTGCCCAACTTGCCTGCGAATTACAACGCGATTGGGCAAGAAAAGAAACTGCGCCATTCATGGTGAAGGCGTTACAGGATGTTGGTGCGTTCGTTGAATTTTAATTATCAGATTTCATTCATCATTAAAATCAAATAATATGTTTACAGATTTATTTAAATATATAAGCCGCAATAAAATTTATTGCTGTTTTGCGCTAATGTTTTTTATTACTGTTGCCGCACATGCACAACAACAATCAAACAGCCAACTCCGATTAACACAACAGGATATAATTAATCTTAAATCAAACATTTCGGGTGCACCTGGTTCTTCAAACTTAAGTGCTGTTCAGGAGTTTGTTATTGCCGGCGACCCTTCAAAAGCGGATTTTTATACTATTGTTTTAAAGATTGCCCCACATACAAAAATTCCTGCTCACTTACATCCTGATGAAAGAATGGGTACTGTTATTTCAGGTACATGGTATTTTGGTTACGGCGATGCGTTTGATGAAAGCAAGCTGAAAAAACTTCCTGTTGGCAGCATTTATTCGGAAGTAAAAAATCAAAATCATTTTGCAATGACGGGCGATGAACCGGTGATTGTAGAATTAAACGGTTATGGTCCATCAGGTGTAACTTATGTTGATTCTGCCAACGACCCTGCTAGTCATTAATAAATTTTTCTGCATGAAATATTTTTATGAAAGCTTGTTATCGCACAGTTGTTTTAGTGTGCTGTTGTTTGATTGTACATTGTACTAAAGCGCAAACATTTCCTGACTTTAAACCCTTGCGTTATGATGAAAATTATTTGAGCTTTTCGAGTGATAGTTTAAACGACAATTGGTATCGAAAACTTAAATACAGTAACCTCTCAAAAAATAAAAACAGTTATATAAGCTTTGGCGGAGACGTACGCTTTCAATATTTCTGTGTAAAAAATGAAAATTGGGGCAATACACGAGATAAAATTGATAGTTATATTTTATCCAGGTACTTATTGCACACAGATATACATGCGGATAAACATGTAAGAAGTTTTATTGAGTTGCAAAGTAGTTTGGCAAATGATAAAAATGAACCAAGCACCGTAGATGAAGATGAACTTGAAGTTCATCAGGCTTTTGTTGATTATTCAACAAACATGAATGCAAATGAGAAATTAATTTTTCGTGCAGGCAGACAGGAATTTTCCTATGGTTCTCAGCGGTTGATTTCTTTTCGTGATGGTCCAAATAACAGGCGCTCTTTTGATGCTGTAAAAGCCATGTTTACTTCAAAGCAAATTTCAGTTGATGCATTTTATTCTCATCCGGTTTCATCAAAAGGCTTGTTTAATGATGAATTCAATAATAAAAAGAATCGGTTTTGGGGAAGTTATATTGTTTTGAATGCAGTGCCAATATTAAAAAATGTCGATGTATATTATTTGGGCTTATCAAAAAGCAGCAGTGTTTATGAAAATGCCACAGGAAAAGAATTGCGGCACTCAATAGGAACGCGCATTTGGGGAAACATATATTCACTGAAGTACGATGGAGAAACTGTTTATCAATTTGGAAACATTGATAGCAAAACAATCAGTGCTTATACGGTTTCTCTGTCTGCTTCTGATGTATTAAAAGATTTAAAGTTTAAGCCTGCATTGGGGCTAAAAACAGAAGTTATAAGCGGTGATAAAAACTGCAATGATGATAAGCTGCAAACATTTAATCCCTTATTTCCCAGAGGCGGTTATTTCGGTTTGGCTGCGTTTATAGGACCATCCAATTTGTTTGATGTACATCCTTCTTTAAGTTTTGAAATAAGGAAGAACATAAACTGGGATATTGATGTTGACTTCTTTCATCGATATAGTTGTAACGATGGCATTTATTCGCCTGCTTCTAATTTGATCTTTTCATCAACAAGCACTTCTTCAAAAGTGATAGGTCATCAATATGCTACTTATTTAATCTATCAGCCAAAACCATTTTTATACATTCGGGGAGAATTTACGTTTTTCAAAGCGGGAGAATTTTTAAAGGAAGTAAGTCCGGGCAAAAACATTCTTTTTACAGGTGTGACATTGCAGTTAGAATTTTAGTAAAAAAATCTCTTAATATAAAAATCTTTAGGCACACTGAAAAAACTGTGTTTCTAACCGTTCTAATATTTTAGTACCATTAATTAGTTCTATAGTTTCAAAAACTTATAACCTTCATGAAATCGATTTCTAAATTCTGTTTCCAGTATCGACACCAAAATGCATTGTAAGTAAAATTGCAAAATTTTCATTGCATGTAGGCTTGCAAACTTCAAGGCATTGAACAGATACATAATAAATAAGTATCAACGTAAAATTAGGTAACTGTGCATGACGGCATTTATTCAGTCGTTCATGAACACTTGCTTCGAAATTGTAAGCTCCCCTAAATCCCGCTTACTTAAAAGTTGACACACCTGTTATGAATTATTATATATCGAAGTAAGATAATTACCTATGCGCATGATGAAACTTTTTAGTTGAAAAAGTTTGTTTCAAGTTCTTTTATTTTTTTTACACCTTGCAAACACCCGCGCTTTTCGAAAAATCATAAGCTTCATTAAACCGGTTTTTATACTCTGTTTTCTTTCTTTCAGTGAAATGTTTTCTCTTGTTTTTTATAAAAAGAACTTCAAGGTTTTTTTTCATGCTTCCAGTATCAACACCATATAATTCTGTAAGCATTGAAGCTGATCTGTCATCACATAATAGTGGGACCATTTCACTAATTTCATTTCTTACATAATCAATCAACACCAATGTAAAGTTTGAATATTGTGCTTTTCTGCATTTTTTAATTTCTCCTGAAAGGCTTTGCTCATATTCTTCCTTAATCATTTCAACATTGGGAAGTACTATAAAGCTGAAAATAAACCTGTAGCAAAAGAGGTACATAACTGAATAAGACAGTGTGCCCGCCATAACAACTGCTGGTAGATTGATTTTACCAATTGAAAGATGCGTTATAATTGTTGCAACCAACAACATAAAACCAAAATGTTTTATTACATGATTGTACCAGTACTCATAAATTAATTTATGCCTGGCTGTGATTAGTCCAAGCGCATTACTTTGCTGCTGATTAGGGCTGCTTAAATGTTTATATCTCAATTCAATTTGATTCTTGCTTACCAGTTGGTCAAAAGTTATAAAAGCAAGTGATCTTTTTATCATTTCTTTCATCTCTTTACTTTTCAATAAATGTAATTGAAGTACTAATTAAAATTTGATAAAAGAAATATAAAGTGCGGCGGTGTTTATTACACATTACTTACCTATACTGTGTTTAATAAAGCTAGGTTTTGTTGAAAAATATAGTAATGTATTTGCAAATAAGATATATCTTTATAAAGATAAAGTCAACTAGTTAAAACCAGTAAAACTTTAATGAATTTGCTCTTTGTAATCGACTAAAAATCGACTAAATTTTTAAGTAATTGGTAATCAAATAACATAAGCGGCAACGAATTATCCCGTCCGGTCCGCTTTCTCTTAATCTAAGTCGTTGTGAAGCAACGACTTTTTTATTTTTACTCTATTATTTGCTCTATCTCAGTTGAAATTTTATTTTTCTTTATTAGACAGATATAACTTAAGTGAAGTTAGTTAAATTGAGTTGAAACTCCTGTTGATTTATCATACCTAAAATGTTTGATTAACCTATTTAGATAACCCTTAGTTAAACGATTGCTTGAATTACAAAGCAGACTAGCATGCTTTAATTTTAAAAAAAGACAAAGGATGTTCCTAGCCTAACTCATAGACAACCTCACTTAATAAAGATTGGCGGTAGATAATTCCTTTTTTTGCTTTTTCTAATAATTTATGGTGTATACGCTGCAGGGCAGTTTTGTCGTTGCAACGGGTCATTGCTTAATTTACATCCTGCTAAAGACATCTAATCTATATAACTATTAGCATTAGTGTGCTTGATAAAAATGTAAGCATCGAATAATCGAGACAATTTTATTTTATCTGTATAGTCAATACCTTTTGGTGGTCCGTAACCAATTAATCTTAACGGCAATTCCATTCCGCTATTATTTAGATTATTTAACTGAATTAAAATCGCCTGCTTGTTTTCATCTGTAAAATATTTGTCCCATGAATTTTTATCTATAGCCGGCAAGTTATATATATGCATGGGATTGGTTCGCGTATCAAACCTTTCTTCTGTGCCGCTGTAAGTACCATCTGCAGTGCCTGTGCCTAATGCAAAATAAGACGGTATTATCTTCTTTATATAACCGCCGGTGCCTCCAACAGAATTATCGGCGAAAGGAGATTGCAAAGCAAGATGCACCGCATGTGCCCATACGATAACATTTTCATTCGTTGCAAAAGAAGCAGCCATTTGCGCCATGCAGCTATCCCTGTTTTCTTCCCCGTTTATCCATGCCCTGCAGTTTAAAACAGCCCTGCTAAAATTAATTGAAACAGCTATGTTGTTAGCTTTTACAATACTGTCAATTTTTTTGGTTGCCTTATAACCTTCACGCATTTTGGCTACCAGCGTATCAAAGCTGAATGCAAAATTTGTATCGTTTTGATTGCTCCAAATTGAATCATAAAATACTCCATCACAATGTAGCTTTTCAGCCAAAGCAACAAGTGTTGCATTATTACAATTCTTTAATTCGTTTTGAATAATATCAGTTGTGCTTGCAATAAAATTAAAATCCATTCCCGCAAACGTTACTTTACGTTCATGCGTGTTATTGTAATCCCTCAGCCAATATAAAAAGTCTCTTATTTCCGGCGTTTGCCAAAGCTTAATCATATATTTTTTCATTGATGGTTCCATACTGTCATTTGAGTTGATAACCTCATTTAAATAATAACTGTCGCCAAAAGAATTTTCAAAACATAGTACCGTAAAACCTTTGTTTGTTATCAATTGTTTAATAATGCTGATGCGCAGTTCATTAAACTCTTTTGTGCCATGTGTGCCTTCACCCAAGCCAACAATTTGTTCGTCGCCCATTGTATCAATAAGCGCTGACATTGCCGGACCAGATACTTCACCATTAATTATGCTGATGGTTTGTTGTTTCATTTGTGCCTTTGTAAAAATTGCTGCAATAAGCAGCGTTGTGATGATGACAATTTTTTTCATATTGTATGTTTTCAGCTAAAGTATATGGGGCGATAATGCATTAAAAAAGTATTCAACAAAACATAATAAATTTTCGATGATCGCATTTTGCTTTTCATTTCATCGAAAAAAAAGGCAGTTACACCGAAGCAATGCAGCAGCATTTTCATTTGAAATACTTTTGAATTATGAAAAGCAGCAAAACTTATTTCCCAGTTTATTATGAGTTATTTATGTGGCTCTTCTATTGTTGCTTTTTTAAATATGGTTATTACACAGAAGAAGCAGAAAAAATAGTTGAAGCGCATAGTCAATATTTACCTCACCCGGCATTAATATTATACGCTATCGGACTTTCCTTATTCTGGATATTGTTTTACAGGCTTGTAATGCCATGGATACTCAACAGGAAAAAATACTGGCTGCTACTTATTGGTGCATTACTATTTATTGCGGTGGTTTCCGTCGTCAGTAATTATGCAATCGGTTTTCTATTCAAAAGTTTTAATACGGATAAAATTTTACAGCCATTTTATAACAGTGAATTTGATATATATCGTTTCAGGCTGCAACAATTTAAAGGTTACTCATTAGAAATTTTATTTTCTGATTTAATTGCCTTCAGTTCGATTGGCTTTATGCGTTTTGCTTTTGAGAATGAACAAAAAAAGAAAATACTGGAACAGCAAAATATACAGCTGCAGCTTGATACACTGAAAGCGCAAATCAACCCGCATTTTTTATTCAATACGCTGAATACGATTTATGGTAAAAGCCTTGTTAACAGCAGTGAAACGCCTGAGGCAATATTGCGACTGTCTGATATGATGCGGTATATTTTATATGAAAGTGACACAAATAAAGTTTCACTGGAAAAGGAAGTAATATTTATAGAAAATTTTTTGATGATGGAAAAGCAACGCTTCGCCGACATGCAATTGTATTTTTCGGCACACAACATTGCTGAACAGATACAGATAGCGCCGCTTATATTTTTGCCTTTTGCTGAAAACACCGTAAAGCATGGTGCGCAACATTATAAAAGTGATGCAATTATTACATGCAATATTTCCATCAACAAAAATCAATTGTTATTTATGATAGAAAATGAAGTTACAGAAAATAACATCAACAATAAAACCGGCTGTGTTGGCTTAAACAATGTTAAGGCACGCCTGCAATTATATTACCCGGGCAAACACAAACTTGACATTGTTGAAACGAACGGCCTTTATAGAGTAAATTTAGTAATTGATGTAAGCTGATATGATTAACTGCATTATTATAGATGATGAACCGATAGCACACCAGATACTGGAGCAATATATTTTTAAATACGGACAACTAATATTGATTGGTAAGTTCAGGAACCCGATTGAAGCTATTCCTGTTTTAGAAAAAGGTGAGGTGAACCTGATATTTTTAGATATACAGATGCCGCTGGTAAATGGACTTACTTTCTTAAAAAATTTACACCAGGCACCACATGTTATTTTAACCACAGCTTATCCTGATTATGCATTGCAGGGTTTTGACCTGAATGCAGCTGACTATCTCTTAAAACCATTTTCTTATGAGCGTTTTGCAAAGGCTGTAAATAAAGTACAGCGCAATTTTAAAACGGATGCTACAAATGAAAAAAGTAATGGTTATCTGCTGCTCACCAATAATCAGGCTGCTGTAAAAATTTTTTATGATAATATTATTTTTATAGAGGCTTCAGGTGATTATATGAAGATACATACCACAGATAATGTTTATACGCATTACATCAGGATGAAACACCTGGAAGAGCAATTACCGCAGCAAACGTTTTTACGCATTCATAAATCTTACATTGTGGCACTGCATAAAATACAACAGCTGAAAAAAGATGAAGTTGTGCTTATGAATAATACTGTTCTGCCGGTTAGCAGTTCTTTTAAACAAAAACTAATTGATGTTTTTACTGCAAAATAATTCGTGCAATTTTAATTTTATTAACAAAAGTTCAAAGGTTGCTATCTAAGTTGTTGTTAAACAGAAGATGTTTGTAGCCAAAGTGACAAGGTAAGATATTTCATTTTAGCCAAGCGTGTTCTGAAAGCTGAATAAATCGACAAGTCATTTAAGCAAATGCAGTTATTGTTAGTCGATTAATTAATGATTAATTTAAAGAAAAAACAATAAGATTATAAGCTTAAAAACTATTGCAATAACAAGATTAAATGGTTAAAAGGCAAAGAGAGAAAAAGCTAAGTAATAAAGCAGCTTAATTAAATAGACCGGACGGGACTCAAACGATTAAATTAAGCAAAGACTAGTAAGTTGCATCTGCGTTGGCGTTACTGATTTAACCCCAATTTTATTTAGTTTCACTCCATTAAACTTCATATAGTATAGAACTTCCTTAGCACTATATTGTTTATCTAAATCGCTTCCATTAAAAACGCATTCATTCCGGTGATCTATGTAGGTGTTCCGTAAATAAGACCTTCTTTACTTGTTCTAAAAACACATATCATTACCATTTTAAAAATCGTTTCAAATTAAAAAAAGTCATTTAATCAGATAAATTATATAAAAAGCAGATAATTTATTTTAAATTCTCATCTTTTAAAATCTATAATCTTTCAGCCGTTTCATATCATCGCTGATTTTCTTGTCTAAAATCTTCGCATAATGTTGAGTAGTTTTTAAATTTCGATGTCCAAGCATTTTACTTACAGTTTCAATCGGTATGCCGTTGCTTAAAGTTACCGTGGTTGCAAAAGTGTGGCGAGCTATATGAAAGGTAAGATTGAAATGTATGTCGCAACTATCAGCGATTTCTTTTAAATAAGAATTAAGTTTTTGATTGCTGAGTACCGGCAATACAACACCTTTTCTTATGCATTGTGGATGATGCTTATATCGCTCAATAATCTCAAACGCTGGTCGCAGTAATGGAATTCTTGAGGTAACATTTGTTTTTTGTCGCTTGGCAATAACCCACAAATCGCCATCATTTCCTTTAATAATTTCTGTTTGTTTTAATTTTTCTATATCAGCATAGGCAAGTCCGGTATAGCAACAAAATAAAAAGATATCTCTTACAAGTACTAACCGCTCTGCTTGAAAACATTCCTCTGACATTGTCTTTAACTGGCTTTCGTTAAGCACATCACGTTCCACTTCTTTTTTCGACATATTGAAACCCAGAAAAGGATCGCGTTGCAGCTTGCCGCTTTTTACACAATGGTTTACAATCTTTTTGAAATTGCTTAAATATTTTACGGTGGAGTTATGATCACAGTTACGAACAGTCTTAAGCCAAAATTCATAATCGGTTATAAAATCATAATTAAGTTTTGTGATTTCAATATCGCTTATTTTATATTTCGATTGAAGAAAGTTGAGCGTGTGTTTATAGGAAGTTTCATATCGCTGCAATGTTGCTGGAGCAAAGTCCTTTCCAACCAATGCTTTCATTTGTTCATTATGAATTTTGAATTGTTCCATCAACGTGAACCTTTCCTTTTCAATCTTTTTGCCCATCACCAAGTCTTTTATTTTGCCAGCTGATATATCTTCATCTACTTCAATTAATCGTCGTTTTGCTTCAAATATTTTTTGTTGAAGTGTATCTAAATAAGCATTGATATTCTTTGCATATTCGGTTTTTCCTTCTACCCGTTCGGCTTTTGCATTCCATTTCTCTGTAAAACACTTTCGTTTTGAACTTATCTCAACGCAACCAGAATCTACCGTGATTCTCAGGTAAATACATATTTCACCACTTTCGAACTTGTGCTTCTTTTTAAGATAAAAAAAGCATCCAAAATTTTTTTCCATAAATGCGCACTTTTAAGATTATAAAATTGGTTATTAAAAGAACCCAAAAGCAGGGTTCAGTTTGCATAACTTGTTAACATTAAGTGCTTTGTGTCAAATTTTGTGAGCGATTGGTAAAAGTAAGTACAGGTACACGAATAGCTCACGGAACTCATCCGTAAAATGAGGTAAAACCGCGTAAAGTAAAGAAGTGCTAAAAAAGAAAAAAGCCCGTCAACATTACGTTTCACGAGCTTTTTAGTTAAATGAAGTTGTTTGAAATATACTTTCCAGCGGAGAGTTAGGGATTCGAACCCCAGGACCTGTTACAGTCAACAGTTTTCAAGACTGCCGCAATCGACCGCTCTGCCAACTCTCCGGTGCAAAAATAACGTTTGCATTCGATCTGCAAAATCAAAGCACACATATTTACATTTGCATTTGATGAAACATCTTTCAGCCTTAAATAAATATTTCTGGAAATATCGTGTACGCTTTATGGCAGGTATCATTTTCGTTGTCACTTCAAATTATTTCGCAATTTTACAGCCAGAAATAACGGGATATATCATTAGTCAGGTTACACAATTCATCAAACATAAGCCTGCGGCCATAAAAGAAAATTACAGTGTATCAATAAGCTTTTTAGTTAAATGGCTGCAGCATTTCAATTTTAAAAATATTGTATTAATTGCAAGCCTTATTATTTTATTGCTGGCTTTATTGCGCGGTTTACTGATGTTTTTTATGCGCCAAACGTTGATTGTAATGAGCCGCTATATCGAATATGATCTGAAGAATGCCGTATACAAACATTACCAGGAATTAGATACAGGTTTTTTTAAAACACATAGTACCGGTGACATGATGAACCGCATAACAGAAGATGTAAGCCGTGTGCGCATGTATGCAGGCCCGGCAATCATGTATGCTGCGAACCTGGTTGCGTTAATTACTTTATGCGTTATGAATATGCTGCGTAAAGACGTATATCTTTCAATGATTGTACTGGCGCCATTACCTATACTTGCCGTTACAATTTATATTATAAATAACGTTATTCATAAAAAAAGTGAAAAAGTGCAGTCGCTGCTTTCAGATCTTACCACCAATGCACAAGAATCTTATTCTGGCATAAGAGTAATAAAATCTTTTGTGCAGGAAAAAGCTATGCTTGGGTTTTTTAGCAAGAATAGTGAAGCGTACAGGAAAAATGCCGTAAGCCTTTCAAAAGTGGAAGCAATATATTTTCCAAGTATGACGCTGGTGGTTGGCTTAAGCACATTGCTTACTATTTTAGTTGGTGGCAATATGGCTTTACATAATCCTGATAAGGTGGGCATCATCGTTGAGTTTGTATTGTATATAAATATGCTGATGTTCCCGGTAAGCGCAATTGGCAGCGTGGCAAGCATGGTGCAAAGAGCAGCAGCATCGCAAAAAAGAATTAATGAATTTCTTGATAAAAAACCTGTTATTAAAAGCAACGTTGGCACACATAAAGAAGAAAGTTTGAGTGGCAACATCAGTTTTAATAATGTGTCTTTTACTTATCCTCATACTGGTGTAAAAGCTATAAATAATATTTCATTTGTAGTAAAACCCGGTGAAAAAGTTATGGTACTTGGTAAAACGGGCAGCGGTAAATCAACCATTGCACAACTGCTGTTACGTTTCTATGATCCCGGCAAAGGCAGCATCTGTATTGGTGAAAAGAATATTTATAACGTTGATCTTAAAAGTTTGCGCAGTTATATAAGTTATGTGCCGCAGGATGTATTTCTGTTCAGCGATTCTGTTTCAAACAATGTTCGCTTTGGCATGAAGCATGAAAGCAATGAAGCTGAGGTAGAACAATATGCAAAATATGCGGCTGTACATAACGAGATATTGTCACTTGAAAATGGATATGCAACTACAGTTGGTGAACGCGGCGTTACACTAAGCGGCGGACAAAAGCAACGCGTTTCTATTGCCCGTGCTTTATTAAAACAAGGGCAGATTATGTTGTTTGATGATTGCCTCAGTGCTGTTGATGCAAAGACTGAACACGTTATTGTAAATAATCTGAATGAGTTTTTACAGCATAAAACAACAATTATAATTACACACCGCATTTTTGTTTCCATTGCGTTTGATAAAATAATAGTTATTGATAATGGCCGCATTGCAGAAGCCGGCACACACGATGAATTACTTGCATTGAATGGTTTTTATACGGAATTATATAATCTGCAGTTACGTGAAGAAGAAGCTGTAAATAACTGAAACCTAAATTTTGATAAATGCAAAACAATATTATATTTGCTAACACATTCACCAAGACCATACACAGTGGCATACGAAAATAACGAAAGAAAACAGGAAAGCGTTTACAGTAAACGCATTAAAGCAGGTAAAAGAAGAACCTACTTTTTTGACGTAAGGGCTACCCGCGGAAACGATTATTATCTTACCATTACAGAAAGCCGTAAGCGTTTTAATGATGATGGCTATGACAGGCATAAGCTGTTTTTGTATAAAGAAGATTTTAATAAATTTTGCAAAGCTTTAAACGAAGCCGTTGATTTTGTAAAGACTGACCTGATGCCTGATTTTGATTTTGATTCTTTCAATCATGAATATCCTGATGCTGCACCTGCATTAGATGGTAATGAAGTTGAAACTGTTGAAGAAACTATAGCAACTACCACCGCTACTCCTGATGAATTAGATAAATGGTAATTAAAGAATATTTTATAATGAGGGCTGCTTAAAAAAGCGGCCTTTTTTATTTACTGAAAATATACAACAACTACAACGCTTGTAATAATATTATTGTCAGCAGTAAATCCTGATGGATTATAAACAACTTGTAAAGCAATGCCTTAAAGGTTCGGGTGAAGCGCAAAAAAAATTATACAATGATTTTGCGCCAGCCATGCTTGGTATTTGTTATCGCTATACCAAATCTAAAGCTGATGCAGAAGACATGTTGCAACACGGATTTATAAAAGTTTTTTTAAACCTGCAAACTTATAAAGCACAAGGTGAATTAGGAGCATGGATACGACGTATAATAATAAACACTGCAATTAATTATCTTAAACAAAATAAGCGCTACAGTGTAGATCTTTCTTATGATGAGATGAAGTTGCATCCTGTTTCAGATGAAAACCCACAGGTTAATTTAGATGCGAAAGAACTTGCAAATCTTATCAGGCAATTACCTACCGGCTGCCAAACAATATTTAACCTATATGCAATTGAAGGTTACACACACGTGGAAATAGGGGCGATGCTTGGCATACATGAAGGCACATCAAGATCACAATATGCAAGAGCAAGATCATTATTAATAAACTGGATTAATATAAGAAACGAAGAAAATAAACAAAAACGTTATGCAGGAAGATGAATTTGAAAAACAGGTAAAAATTAAGATGGATGAGCTCAGTTTTGCACCATCTGAGCCTGTTTGGGAAGCGATAAAAAAACAGATTGAAAAGAAGAAGCGGCGGATATCACCTTTTATTTTTTTGCTTGCAATTATGGTTATTGCCGGCGGTTATTTTATATATGTTAATCACAACAACATTAAAAAACAAAACAAAACTTATGCAACATTAAACAAGAATAAAGAAAAAAATTTCTCATCTCATAAGAAACAAAAGAGTAAAAAGCAGCCAGTTCAATTTAAATCAACATATTCTTATTTAAATAAAGTTCAATCAGATTTTATAAAAAAACAATATCGTACCAATTCAGGCAGTTTATATGTTTTGAACCTGCGGGGTAATTATTCTTTAAATCCAAATAAATTTTCAATTACTCAAAATGTAAATAACAATTATTCTAAAAAAAGCGAAAATGCAATTTCATCTCAATCTTTAATTAAAGAAAATTACGTTACAGCAGATACGCTTGTTAATAACAGGCAAGTTTTAAATGCTGATTCATCAAAACAAAATAATAGCAACTTTAGCTTTAACCAAAGCAATATCATAGATCAAAATTCAGATAGCAGTATACCAGGTATAAAAACAAATTCATTAATCAGTAACAGCGACTCAATTACGCAAAACAATACAACAAGATCAAACAAAAAACAAGTGCTTAAGAGCAAGCAGTTTGCAAAATGGAAATGGGGAATTACTGCTATGTATGGCAGAAATAATCTTGTGAATAATTTTAATTTAAGTGCTATAAAATCATCGCAGGCGAATGATTATAGTGCTGATACAATTAGCAGTAGGTCAATTATTTCAGGAAAGCCATATAAACCTGCATCTGCTCACAGTTATGGTATAGTTTTAAACAGGCAAATATTTAAACAGGCATACTTAAATTTAGGATTAGAATATGTACACCTCTCAACTAAAAGTTATACTGCAATGAGTTCTGGTTATTCCCTAGTTGCCGTGCCTTCTTCATTTAATCTTAATTCAGCTAATAGAAACTATATAACCGGAAGTGAAAAAACATATACTAACGTATATAATTTTATTGAGTTGCCTGTTTCGCTTCAAAACAATTTGCTGCATATAAAACAGTTTACTTTATCATATGATATTGGTGTTTCTGTAATGCAACTCATTAATGAAAAATCTCTCATATATAATAGTAAAAACAGTATCTTTTTTAATGATGCCAGCCAGTTGCAGCGCCGCACACAATTTCAATTATTATCTGGCTTAAGTCTTCGGTTAGATACCAAAAACAACGGCAGTTTTTTATTTGATCCTCATGTTGAATACAGTCTCTCCGGCTTCCTGAAAACAAGTGATTATGATAAGCTGCATTATATGCAGTTTGATCTGCAGGCAACATGGCTGTTGAATAAAAAATAATTTATTTAGCTTAAACATTTAGTTTTAAGCCATGCATCCACACCGGTCTTACGAAATATGGTTAAACGGCGCAGTTGAAAATATTCCAGCATTATTACAACCTGTTGCACACGCATTGTTACAGGCAAAAAAAGAAGTAGTTGAAACAATGTTTAGCTTTCCTGAAGATAAACTTTGGGATAAACCTTCAGGCATTGCTTCAGTTGGCTTTCACCTGCAGCACTTATCCGGTGTGCTTGACAGGTTGTTTACTTATTTAAGGGCAGAGTCATTATCAGAAAAGCAATTAAATTATTTGAATGAAGAAGGCAAACAAAAAGATAATATCACAACAAAAAAATTATTAGACAAATTTAATAGACAAGTTGATGTAAGCCTTAATCAGTTAAGCAAAACTGATGAAATATTACTAACGCAATACAGAAGCGTTGGCAGAAAAAAACTGCCTTCCACAGTTATCGGGCTTTTGTTTCATGCGGCTGAACATACTATGCGGCATGTTGGCCAGTTAATAGTTACAGTAAAAATTTTATCAGCTTAATCTTAATAAATTCAATAATTAATTTGTTTGAATGATTAAGGTTGTTCATCATCATTTTTAACATTCACTGATGTTATCTCTTCCTTCAAAATATCCTGCATGTATTGTACTTTTAAATGATCATACAGTGAATGTTTATCAACAATCATTGATACTATACTCGCCGTCATTCCTGCAAGCATTAACTGGAAAATTATATTGTGCCTGTCCGTCATTTCCAATACAAGTATGGCTGATGTAAATGGTGTTCTTGTTACACCCGTAAGAAAGCCAACCATTCCGCATAATATAATTACATTACTGTTAACTGCAGTAAGATGAAACCATCCTGCCATTACTGAACCGATGCTTGCACCGGCGCTTAACGCAGGTGCAAATACGCCGCCGGCTGCGCCTGTTGTGAATGAAAGTATGGAACCGCTCATGCGTATGATTGGAAAATACCACGGTGAATATTTGTGAGCAGAGAATAATGTTGAAGCCATCAATTCTTTACCTGAACCAATGGCAACATCTTTAAAAATAAACGCTGTTAACGCAATCACTAAAGCGCAACCAGCAACAAATAATAAGTGATCTGATAGTTTTTTAAAGCCTGCTTTCCATTTTAGTAAAGCAAGTATCCATTTAGCCGTTAAGCTACCGCATAATCCTGCAACAACAGCAACTGATATCACACCTAAAAAAATAAATGCAGAAGGATTTTTTATATCAGGATAACCAAGATATAAATAAGGTCCTAATAAACCTTGTGCTGTTAAACCCGCAATGATGACTGCTGTAAATAAAGCTGTTTTAAAGTAACTGATATGTGTTTTGGTGAGTTCTTCAACTGCAAATACAATACCACCGAGCGGTGTATTAAATGCAGCAGCAAGGCCGGCAGCAGCACCGGTCATAATCATATTTCTTTTTGATATTTTCGGCCACCATGCCGGCAGCCATTGATTTATTTTTCTGAAAACTGAACCCGCAATTTGTATGGTTGGTCCTTCTCTGCCTATTATTCCTCCACCTAAAGCCATCACAATGCTGGATGCAATTTTTACAATAATAATTCTGATGCTTAACAATGAATCAACTTTATAGTTATGTTTTGGATTGGCAAGTTCTATAGATGCCATAACCTGGGGAATACCACTGCCTCTTGCATTGGGTGCAAACTGTATAACCAGTAACCAGGCAATTATAAAGCATACAGGCGCTGTTATAAATATTGACCATGGAGCCTGGTGAAAAAAGTAAAATGAGATTTGTTCTGCCAATGCAAACAGCTTTGCATAAAATACAGCGATCAGTCCTGTTATAAGTGATGCAACCCAGAAAGGTATTGCCTGTAATATGTTTTGCTTAAGATGCTCGTTGCGTATTCTGTCAAAATATTGCTTTGCATTAATGCGAATGATATTGAATAATTGCATTACACTTTATAATTGACCAATTGAAGTGAAGCAAAATGTTGAATGAGTTTTGATGAATGAATTTAAAGATAAATCAGGCTTAATAATAAAAGTGTTTAACATGATTTTAGAAATGAAGATTAAACTTGAACAACCGTTAGTTATCTATTATTTATAACAATTAAAAAAGATTTTATGAAAACGATTCTATTAACAATCAAAGAATTTTTTAGTATTCAAAAAGGTTATGTTTTACTGTCAAGTAATTTATAATCCTGTGATTGTAACAACGACTTTTAAAGAAGCTTCTTTTATTTAAATGCATTCCTTAATATCCTGCATTAGCCGGCGCGCAATATTATCGGCTGTTGTTTCAAAATTACTCTCTGCATAAATGCGTATAATTGGTTCAGTGTTGCTTGTACGCAAATGCACCCAATCATTATCAAATTCTATCTTCAATCCATCTTCTGTATTTACAGGGTTGTTCTTGTATTTGCGCTGAATGTTTGAAAAGATTTTACTTACATCGACATTATTATTCACTTCAATTTTATTCTTGCTGATAAAATAATCAGGATATTGTCTTCTCAGCTGGCAGGTAGTTTTATCGCTGATGGCAAGATGTGATAAAAACAATGCAATACCTATAAGTGCATCTCTGCCGTAATGCAGATCTGGAACAATAATACCGCCATTGCCTTCTCCACCAATTACTGCATTAACGGCTTTCATTTTTTCAACAACATTTACTTCACCAACAGCACTTGGAAAATATTCGCCACCATTTCTTATGGTTATATCTTTTAATGCTTTTGTTGATGAAAGGTTGCTGACTGTGTTGCCCTTTTTATGCTTGAGCACATAATCTGCAACAGCAACCAGCGTGTATTCTTCGCCAAACATAGTTCCATCTTCACAAACAAAACAAAGCCTGTCCACATCCGGGTCAACAGCAATACCTAAGTGCGCCTGATGCTTTTTTACTTCACTACTTAATTGTCTAAGATTTTGCGGCAATGGCTCAGGATTGTGCACAAAACGTCCGTTCATTTCGTCGTTTAATATAATAATATCTTTTAAGCCAAGCGCTTTTAATAAAGCAGGAACAGCAAAAGCACCTGTACTGTTTATCCCATCAACAACAATCTTAAATTTTTTCTTTTTAATTGATGCAACATCAACCAATGCATACTGTACAACTGTTTCAATATGTTTATCAAGTGCAGCTATATCTGTCGTTATATTACCAAGCTTATCAACAGTTGAAAAATTAAAGCTTTCCTTTTCAGCAATAGATAGCAGTTGGCTGCCATCATCTTCACTTAAAAATTCTCCTTTATTGTTTAGCAGTTTTAATGCATTCCATTCTGAAGGATTATGGCTTGCTGTAATAATAATTCCGCCATCTGCATTATGTGTAAGCACAGCCATCTCAACAGTTGGTGTTGTGCTTAAATCAAGATTTATAATATTAATACCACAGCTTGACAGCGTACTTATAACAAGCTGCAAAACATTATTTCCGCTTATACGTGCGTCTCTGCCAACCACAACTGTGTAGGCGTTTTTAGTATTTTGTTTTTGAAGCCAAGCTGCATAAGCTGCCGTAAATTTTACTACATCAACAGGGCTTAAAGTGTTGCCGGGTTTACCGCCAATTGTTCCTCTTATTCCAGATATACTTTTTATCAACGGCATTTTTATGGTTATTTGCAACGGCAAACATAACAGAAAAAGCAACCTGTTGTGTTTAAGTTAATAAGTTAGATAACCATCTGTTTAAAAAACAAATATGTCTTCAATTGAATGGTTCAGGTTATGGTTTAGTTCTCCTTATTATCATTTATTATATGAAAGCAGGAACGATGAAGAAGCAGAAGATTGTGCAAAGAAATTTTCGGAATATTTAAACATTCAGCCAGGCAGCCGCTTACTTGATGTTGCCTGCGGTAAAGGCAGGCATAGCCGTGCTTTTGCTTCGAAAGGGTTTAATGTTACAGGTATTGATATTTCTGCTTCATCAATTATCGAAGCAAAAAAATTTGAAACGGATACGCTGCAATTTTTTGTGCATGACATGCGACTGCCTTTCTGGATAAATTATTTTGATTACGCTTTTAATTTTTTTACAAGCTTTGGTTATTTCAGAACCTTGCGTGAACATAATGATGCTTTAAGAACCATTGCGCAAAGCTTAAAGCTAAATGGCATTTTTGTGATTGATTATTTGAATGTTCATTATGCTGAAAACAATATTGTTAAGCATGAAGAAAAAGAAATGAACGGTGTATACTTTAAAGTAAAAAGATGGTTTGACGGTGAGCGCTTTTACAAGCAAATTGATATTGAAGACAAAGCAAAAAACATAATTGAATCTTTTACTGAACAGGTAAAAAAATTTAATCTTGGAAATTTTACTGATATGTTATCTCATGAAGGGTTAATGATTGAGAAAGTATTTGGTAATTATAATTTGAGTGAATATGACGAAAAGCATTCACCAAGACTTATCGTCATTGCAAAAAAAATTCATTATTGATTTATGCTTGAAGTATTGCAGGCGTGGGATACGCATATGTTTTATAAAATAAACACTGTTTGGACAAACACTTTTCTTGACCAAGTTTTTCCATGGTGGCGTGATGCCATAACCTGGTATCCTATTTATTTGTTTCTTCTTGTTTTTATATTAATAAATTTTGGCTGGAAAGCCTGGACATGGATTGCGTTTCTTGTTCTGAACGTTATTATTACTGACCAATTAAGTAGCACTGTCATTAAGCAACTTGTTCCAAGATTGCGGCCATGCAATGACCCGTTTATGCATGGCTATTTGCGCATGTTAATCAATAATTGCGGTGTTGGGAATAGCTTTCCATCTGCACATGCAACCAACCATTTTGGTGCAGCGTGTTTTTTATTTTTTACGCTAAAGCCGTATCTTAAAAAATGGTCTTACTTATTTTTTATTTGGGCGGCTACCATCAGTTACGGGCAAATTTACGTCGGCTTGCATTACCCACTTGATGTAATTAGCGGTGCCTTAATTGGAAGCATTATTGGTTGCGCAATGGCTTACATCTATAATACAAAAATTATATTGCCTGAACTGGTTAAAGGCAAAGCCTTATATCAATAAAATCTTCTTTGTATTTTTGTACAAATGGGCAGCGCAGTTAAAATATTACCACATTACACTTATGAAGATTATGTGCAATGGGAAGGGCGCTGGGAAGTGATTGAAGGTGTGCCTTATGCCATGAGTCCACAGCCTGTTCCAAAACACCAGAGGATTGCGGGAGATTTATTTGTTGAATTTAAAAAGGCATTAAAAAAATGTAAAAGATGCAGCGTTTATCTGCCAGTTGATTATAAAATATATGAGGATACAATTGTGCAACCTGATATGCTTGTTGTATGCAAGCCTATACCAAAAAAATTTCTTGACTTTCCGCCTTCATTGGTTGTTGAAATTTTATCGCCTTCAACTGCATTAAAAGACAGGCACACCAAGTTTGAATTATATCAATCCGAACATATTCCTTACTTCATTATTATTTCTCCTGATAAAGAAGAAGCAGAAGTTTATGAGCTTAAAAACAATGAATATTTATTAGTAGAAAATGGTCATTCTTTTTCGTTCGCTTTCTCTTTTGATGATTGTATTGCCGATATTGACTTTAATGAAATTTGGCAATAACTGCAATCTTGTTTACACAAAAACATATTAATTAGTTTTACAGCTTTATGATTGATGTATTAATTATTCTCGGCCTTATAATCCTAAACGGTATTTTTTCAATGGCTGAAATTGCACTGGTTTCTGTGCGCAAGATGCGGCTTGAAGCACAGGCACACAAAGGCGATAAACGTGCAAAAGAAGCGCTCGACCTTGCAAACCATCCCGATAAATTTATTTCTACCACACAAATCGGCATAACGTTAACAGCTATTCTAAATGGTATTTTATCGGGCGCTGCGCTTGAAGATAATGTCGCGCACTTCCTCAGTCGGTTTTCATTTATCGGCACTTATAATACTGTAGTGGCAACTGCAATAATCGTTATAATCGTTACATATTTTACGCTGGTTTTAGGCGAGCTTGTACCAAAGCGTATTGGCTTAAGTAATCCGGAAGGCATTGCTAAATTTTTTGCTTCATTTATACGTGTTTCTATTTTTTTCAGTTATCCTTTTATTTGGTTGCTTACTAAATCAGGTAATGTGCTTGTAAAACTCTTCAATGTAAAAAAAGCATCTGACAGTTCAGTAACAGAAGATGAAATTAAAGCCATCATAAATGAAGGTACGGAGCAGGGCGCTATTGAAGAAGCGGAACAGGAAATTATTGAACGCGTCTTTCATTTGGGTGACAGGAATATAACTTCTTTAATGACGCATCGCAGTGATATTGTTTGGCTTGACGTGAATGCAACTGTAGATGACATTAGTAATTTGCCTGATGAAGAATTGCATACCGTTTATCCTGTTTGCGATGAAAACGTTGATAACATAAAAGGAATGGTTTCATTAAAAAATATTATCAAAGCACAACAAGGAACATTGCTGCGCGATGTAATGACCCAGGCTTTATATGTGCCGGATAATAATACAGCTTATAAATTACTTGAGCGTTTTAAAGAATTACGATCGCATTCTGCGTTTATTGTTGATGAATACGGTACAGTAAAAGGCATGGTTACGCTGAATGATATATTAGATGCCTTGGTTGGCGAAGTGCCGCATCTTGATGAAGAACAGTATGAAATTGTAAAGCGGAATGATGGAAGTTTTTTGGTGGATGCACAGATACCGTTTTATAATTTCTTAAGCTATTTTAATCACACTGATTTTTTGGATGAAGATGAGCAGCAGTTTGATACACTCGCAGGATTTATTTTAAATGAATTAGAACGTATTCCGCAAACCGGAGAAAATTTTGACTGGCGTGGGTTTCACTTTGAGATAATTGATATGGATAATAACCGCATTGATAAAATTCTTGTGCTGCAACCAACAGAACCAGAGCTTAAATCAGATAATGATTAAGGCACACCCGTTGCTCCGTCTCTTACTTTAATTTTCTTCTTAGCATTTTTCTTTTCGTACTGCAGTACTTCAGCGGGTTTCTTTTTATTCATGGCTGATGTATCCAGTAAATTTTTCTGCGCAGTAATTACAGAATCATTTAATTCTGTTATTGTTTTTTTCCTGTTGCTTACAAGCTGATCAATTACATATTCTTCTGTTTTCGTAATTGCCTGACGTTCCGGATCATAATATGTCCAGGTACCGTGTTTAACAGAACTTGCTTCAACTTTTACTACTTTCAAATCATATTTATCAGGCGTGTTTAAATCGTACACACGCACTGTGTCGTAAGGATTTTTTGGATCAATTGCCTTCCAACTTTCTTCGCGTACCAATCCCAAAAGATTGTAATATCGCTGCATACCATTCTTGCAGCCCCATTTATAATTTTCGTCAGCAGTAGTATCGCCCATTAAATTATACCTTGTCCACGCACCTTCTTTTTTATCGTCTTTATAAACACCTTCTTCACGGTAGCCTGGTTCTCCATGGTTATCTGTTACTTTAGTAATCCAGTCGCCTTGCTTATGGTTTTGAAAATCAGTGCAGTTAATTGTATCACGTTTTGCATCTAACTGGTAGGTTTTGCATTGGGCAAATAATTCACTGTGCACAATCATTAAAATCAGTATAAAAAAACTAACGCTGCATCTCATAAAATATATAACGGTTCAATTAAAAATATCTTGTAAAAATATTTTTAATTTGATATAAATTATTGTTATGCCTGCAATTGATCCACGCATTGACGCTTATATTGAAATGAAAGCTGAATTTGCAAAACCAATCTTGAAACATTTACGTCAGCTTATACATAAAGCCTGTCCCGATGTGGAGGAAACTATTAAATGGAGCATGCCTTTTTTCGATTACAAAGGCAACACTTTATGCGCTATGTCTGCATTTAAAGCGCATTGCGGTTTTATGTTTTGGAAATCTAAGTTGATGAGAGATCCTGAAGGTATTTTACAGGTTACCGAACGCGGGGCCATGGGAAATTTTGATCGCATAACATCATTAAAAGACCTGCCTTTAGATAAGATATTAATTGCCTACATAAAAGAAGCTGCAATGCTTAATGAAATGAATACAAAGTTGCCACCAAGAAAAAAAGCTGTTGCAACTGAATTAAAAATACTTGATGATTTTGATAGTGCCATATCGAAAAATAAAAAAGCAAAAACAGTTTTTGAAAATTTTACATCTGGTAAAAAGAAAGAATACATTGAATGGATTAACGAAGCTAAAACAGAAGCCACTAAAATTAAGCGCATTGAAACTGCTATTGAATGGATTGCGGAAGGCAAATCACGTAACTGGAAATATCAGAATTGCTGATAACGGCTTTAATTTTAAATTATGAAAACACTTGTTTGTGTTTCCCCTGGTTTGTTTGAATACACAGAAGCAATACCACATCAGTTATCCGAAAACAATGTTATTATAAAAATAAAAAGAGTTGGTGTTTGCGGTACAGACCTTTATGCATTTGAAGGAACGCAACCTTATTTTAATTACCCGCGAATATTAGGTCACGAAGTATCCGGAGAACTTATTGATAACAGCAATGCACCCGGTTTCCAAAAAGGAGAAGCTGTTACTTTTATTCCGTATTTTAATTGCGGTAAATGCATAGTATGCAGGCAGGGCTTGTCAAACTGTTGTGTGCACATCAAAGTTTTTGGTGTGCATATTGACGGCGGCATGGCAGAACTGTTTCAGTTCCCGCAGATAAATTATTACATAGCGAAGGCTTGGATTATGATGAGCTTGCATTGGCAGAGCCACTTGCAATTGGTGCACATGCCATTCGCAGGGCTGCTATTAAAAACGATGAGTTTGTTATGGTTTCAGGTGCAGGGCCAATAGGATTGGGCACCATGCAATTTGCACACATAGCCCGTGCTAAAGTAATTGCTGTTGATGTGAATGACAGGCGCCTGCAGTTTTGTAAAGAAAGGCTGAATATTGATTATATAATCAACGCCGCAAAAGAAGATGCTGTGAATGCAATACACGCAATCACCAATGGTGATATGGCAACTGTGGTAATTGATGCCACCGGAAAGCTGCAGGCAATTAATAATGGCATTAATTATTTGGCACATGGAGGCAGGTATATATTGGTTGGTTTGCAAAAGCAGTCATTTAGTTTTAGCCATCCTGAGTTTCATAAAAGGGAAGCTACGTTAATGAGCAGCCGTAATGCAACCCGTGCAGATTTTGAACATGTAATTAACTGCATAAAAAATAAGTCTGTAAACCCATTAAATTATATAACGCACCGAGTTGCGTTTAAAGATGTAAAAGATAATTTTACAAGCTGGCTTAATCTTGAAAATGGTGTTATAAAAGCTATGATAAGTATGGATTAGAAGAACAATATTATTAATTGCTTGTCTTTGGCATATTATTTTGTTTAATAAGTTATGCCATCAAAATCTGCAACACAAAACGCTGCTGTAAAAACACTGCTTGCAAAAGCTGTGAAAGCGCCAATGCCAAAAAATATTTCGCCAATGCTTGCCACTTTGGTTGATAAACCCTTCGATGAAGATGGATGGATTTATGAAGTAAAGTGGGATGGTTACCGTGCTCTTGCTTATCTTAATAAAGGTGAAGTAAACATCTGTTCACGAAATAATAAATCATTCAACGAAAAATTTTATCCTGTTTTAAAAGCTTTGCAGCAATGGAAAATTAATGCGGTTGTTGATGGAGAAATTATGGTGTTGAATGATAAAGGCATTTCAAACTTCAGCAGCTTGCAGGAGTGGCGCAGCGAAGCAGATGGTGAATTAATTTTTTATTTGTTTGATGTTTTATGGCTTGATGGTTATAACCTGATGGAGCTGGTGCTTACCGAACGTAAAGAGATTTTAAATTCAATTGCACCGCAAACAAACACAATCCGTATAAGCGAAAGCTTTGAAACAGGCGCTACAAAATTCTTTGAAGCTGCACAGGAGCTACACCTTGAAGGTATTATTGCAAAGCGGACAAATAGTATTTACAAGTCTGGTTTTAGAACAAAAGAATGGCTGAAAATAAAAACGCAGCAGCGCCAGGAAATGGTAATTGGCGGCTACACAAAAAATGAAAATACATCAAGGCAATTCAGTGCTTTGCTGATGGGTGTTTTTGATGATGAAGGCAAGTTTAATTTTGTTACACCGGTTGGCACAGGCTTTTCAGACCAGTTTCAAACAGACTTACTGCAAACGCTTAAACCTTTAATTATTAAAGATTGCCCGTTTAGTACGGTGCCTGAATACAACAAGCCTTCACGCTTTCGGCCAAAGCCGCCGAAGGCAGAAGTAACATGGGTTACGCCGCAGATAATAGGTGAAGTAAGCTATGCTGAAATAACAAAAGATGGCTCCATCCGTCATCCTTCTTTCGAGGGATTAAGAGAAGATAAAAAGGCAGAAGAAGTGCAGCAGGAAACGCATCAGCCAGTTGATACGGTTGTGAAAAATCAAATTAAAAAAGAAATTATGCCTGCAGCAACAACAAAGAAAAGCGCATCATCAGCCAAAATAAAAACGGCAAAAAAAGAGGCTGAGAAAGAAGATGATACATCAAACAAAGAACTGGAAAAGAAATTGTTTAAAGCGCCTTCTGATGCTGAAAGAAAAACTTTACTCAATCCAAAAGATAAATCTCAGACAAGAAATATTAACGGGTACGATATAACCTTTAACAACGTAACCAAGATATATTATCCTGCCATAAAAGGCCAGCCGGCAGTTACCAAAAGAGACATTATAAATTATTATTACCAGGTTGCGCCGTACATTTTGCCATACATGAATGACCGTCCGCAAACATTGATTCGTTACCCGAACGGCATTGATGGCGAAAGCTTTTACCAGAAAGACGTTACGGGCAAAGTGCCGGATTGGGTGCAGCAGTTTCCATTTTCAAGTGATAAAGGCGGCAACCGTAACTTTTTGGTTTGCACAAACGAAGCAAGTTTGCTGCTGATAGCATCTTTAGGCGGCCTTGAAATGCACCCTTGGAGCAGCCGTGTGCAAAAGCCTGCCAACCCTGACTGGTGCATTATTGACCTTGACCCTGATACAAACAGTTTTAACCAGGTTGTTGAAGCCGCGCTTGTTACAAAACAGGTGCTTGATGCCGTTGGTGTGCCAAGCTTTTGCAAAACATCCGGCAGCACGGGCATTCATATTTTTATTCCGCTGGGCGCAAAATATATTTATGAAGAAAGTAAAGAGTTTGCAAGGGTGCTGGTTAAAATCATACATAATGAAATACCAAAATTCACCAGTATTGAACGCCTTACACAGAAAAGAAAAGGTTGTATTTACCTTGATTTTTTGCAGAACCGGCCGGGTGCAACCTTGGCTGCACCTTACTCATTAAGGCCAAAACCTGGCGCAACTATGAGTATGCCGCTGGATTGGAGTGAAATTAAGAAAGGCCTGCAAATGCAAAACTTCAACATATTTAACGCGGTTGAAAAAATACGTTCGCAGGGAGATATTTTTAGTGGTGTGCTGGGCAAAGGCATCAATATGAAACAGGTGCTTAAGAAAATTGAAACTGTGTTTAATGTGGAATGATTGTATAAACGTATCAACTTATTTAGCTCAATCAAAAAACCTGAACGCATGAAAGAAGCTCCAATTACTCAATCAGGAAAACCTGAACACATCAAATAAGCTTCGATTACTCAATCAGGAAAACCCAAATACATAAAAGAAGCTTCAACGCATCAAATGCCTAAAGGAATTCGTATCAAAGAAGCTTCAACGCATCAAATCCCTAAAGGAATTGCTGTCAAAGAAGCTTCAAGATGTCAAATCCCTAAAGGAATTCTTATCAAAGAAGCTTCAATACATCAAATGCCTAAAGGGATTTGTACCAAAGAAGCTTCAACATATCAAATGCCTAAAGGGATTCGTACCAAAGAAGCTTCAACATATCAAATGCCTGAAGGAATTGCTATTAAAAAAGCTTGTTTTATTAAAACCGGGGTAATGTTTCATTTCAAACAAGTTGTAATTAACCAGTCGCTTAAAATTTCAATGCATTAAACTTCTTTATTTTGCCTGATGTTTGCAAACGCAATTAAAAAATTTCTTGTTTTACTTTTTTTATTTTGTATGACAGAGGCACAAAGCCAGTATTCGGTTCGCCTGGTGGTTAACAGTGTTGCGCTTAAATCAATTGATGCCATATATGTTGCCGGAAACTTTAATAACTGGAACGCGGCAGACATTAACACAAAACTTAAACCTTTTGGCGGCAGCAGGTTTGTTGTGGTGCTAAATAATATTCCGCAGGGCGAATTTGATTTTAAACTTACCCGTGGCAGCTGGGATAAAGTGGAAACCACCGCAAAAGGTGAAAGCATTGATAACAGGAGTTATACGATTGATAATGATACCTCAATAGAAGTTACCGTTGCAGGATGGAAAGATGCTTTTCCGGATGTGCCAAAGCCAAACACGGCATCGGTTAATGTGCATTTGCTTGACAGCGCTTTTTTTATGCCGCAACTGAATCGCAGCAGGAGAATATGGATTTACCTGCCTGCATCTTATCAAAAAAATAAAACAAAATCTTACCCTGTTTTATACATGCAGGACGGGCAGAATTTGTTTAATGAACAAACTGCGTTTGATAAAGAATGGGGCGTGGATGAATGCCTTGATACGCTTGCTGTGCAGCTGCATAAAGAATGTATTGTTATCGGGATTGATAATGGTGAAAAGCGCATGAATGAATATAACCCTTATGACAATGACAGTCTTGGAAAAGGTGAAGGCAAGCCGTATGTTGATTTTTTAGCATTAACGCTTAAACCTTTTGTGGATGCGCATTACAGAACTTTAAAAGATGCCAGCAACACCTTTATTGCGGGCAGTAGTATGGGTGGTTTAATTTCTTTATATGCGTTGATTGCGCATCCTGAAGTGTTTGGTGCAGCAGGTGTTTTTTCGCCATCTTTCTGGATTGCGCCGCAGATTTATGATGATGTTCAAAATGCAAAGTTGCCTCAAAAAAAACGCATCTTTTTTTATGTTGGTGAGAAAGAAAGCGCACATATGGTTAGAGACCTTCAAAAGATGTTTACTGTTTTAAAGCAAAAGAATTGTTGTGATGTGCAACGGGTGATTTTTCCTTTAGGTCAGCATAACGAAAAATACTGGGGTGCTGAGTTTGATGATTTTTACCGTTGGTTAATGCAATAATTATGGCAAACGAAAAAGAACAGCTTCAGCAAATAATTGATGGCGATTTTAAAACGCTGGCAAGAACTATTTCGCTTGTTGAAAATAATAATGCTGATGCGTTATTAAAGCTGCTTCCAACATCAGACAAGAAAATTATTGGTATAACCGGGCCGCCGGGCGCAGGTAAAAGCACGTTGGTTGATGGTTTGATTGCTGAATATATTAAAGAGCAAAAAAAAGTGGGGGTGTTGTGTATTGACCCTTCGTCGGCGTTTAGCCGCGGTGCAATATTAGGAGATAGAATAAGAATGAACCGCTGGCATAACAATGAAAATGTTTTTATCCGTTCGCTTGCCAGCAGGGGAAATTCGGGTGGTTTGCATCCTACCATTATTGAAATAACAGATGTGATGAAAGCTGCGCCGTTTGATGAGATTATTATTGAAACCGTTGGAGCAGGGCAAACCGAGATAGATATTGCCGCACTTGCTGATACAACAGTTGTAGTATTAGTGCCTGAAGCAGGGGATGATATTCAAATGATGAAAGCAGGATTGATGGAGATTGCGGATGTGTTTGTGGTAAATAAATCAGACAGGGATGGTGCTATTAAATTCGCACATAATTTATTGAGCATGTCTCCCGGACCTTCAACTAATTATAAAATTGTGCCGGTTATAACAACAGTTGCTACAAAAGGTACTAATGTTGAAGATGTAGTGGGAAATATTAAATCGCATCAGAATATAACTGACACTACAAAGAAAAAAGTAAACCTGCTTACAGAAAAAGCTTACTTGTTAATTCAACAAAAAAGGATGAATGATGTAAGTAAAATTTTTCTGGCAGAAGAAATAAATACGGCTTGCACTAAAGAAGATTTCAACCTGTATCGTTTTGTAGAAAGTTACAGGGGACGATTGCTGTTTAATTAATTGCTGCTTTCTTTTTTGCCATGTTCCTGTTTCCACAACCTGAAACCAATAACGCCGCCAACAGCAAACGGTGTAAGCATTAAATAAATAATGCCGGTGTTTAAACCATTGCCGGCTTTTTCACCTAACTGAGACGCTGTTTTTGTGCAGATGGAACATTGTGCAGTTGTAATATTTATTTTTACGAAAGATAAAATACAAACCACGGAGAGTAACACAAGCTTCTTCATCATAATCAATTAAAGTGTAAAGATAAGAAGCTATATTAAATCTGTCATTCATTAAACATATTAGCTTTATACTTACGTTATTGCATAAATGATTAATTAAAAATTGCTACCCGAAATTCAACATACAAAAATCAGTGCGAGAATATGTAATTACTGCAGGCATGTAAACGGTACAAACTATAATTTTTGCACCAACTGCAGTTATCCGTTACATGATAAATTGCTGGTTGCTTCTTTTTATAAAGCGCTGGATGAAAAAAAAGAAAGCTTATTTAAAGCGGCAAACTCAGTATTTATCGCAAGAAGTATGTTGTATGTTATGGCTGTTTGTTTATTGCCTTGCTTGTTGGTTTTGTTTTCGTCAATGTACTTTAAATATATTATTGCAATAGTTGCGTTGATATTATCAGCTTTATTTTTTTCTTTAGCTTTATGGAGCAGGAGAGAACCTTTTGCCGCAATGTTTACCGCGTTTATAATGCTTGTTACTTTTTCAGCAATTAATATTTCTATTAAGCTTGATATAGTGTTTACAACTTCACATGGTTTAATCAGCCTGTTGCTTTGTGTTTCTTTATTATTTATTATGATGAAAGGCCTGCAGGGCGCTTATATACTTAGATTATTTACCGGAACAAACGCTTCATGAATGAGCTGCCATTAACTGAAACGAACTGCAATGTTTGTAATGCAGAGGTCAAGCTTTATCATAGGTATTGCTATAACTGTGGTAGTAATCTTTTGTTTAATGATAATCAAACAAACCTGTATAAAAATAAAAGTTTTCGATACGCCTTGATATTTTTTATTATTTATTTATCAATTTGCCTTACAGTTCATTTTACTAACCTGTTTAATGATTATGGCAGGCAATTTCGGATTGAAGTTTTACTTGCCGTACTTACATTAATTTATATACAGCAAAATTTTAATAGCATAAAGCCATTGCTGAAATTTAGAAATTTTAGTTTAATAAGATTGATTGGTTACATAATGGCGGCAGCAGTTGCATCAGTCATCATCAACGTAATAATCACAAGGCTTAATATTTCTTTTTTTGAAAATTATACAGGTTATTATAATCGTTACCGCATGTACTCAATGCCAGCGTTGCTTATGATTTATTCTATTGCCATAAACCCGGCGTTGTTTGAAGAGCTTGCCTTTCGCGGTGTGTTGTATAATTACCTAGATAAATTTTTAAATACACGCTTTGTTGTAATTATTACCGCATTCATGTTTGCTGTAGTGCATCTTAATTTAATTTCTCTTGTTTGGCTGATACCTTTTGGAATTGGGGTGGGAACTATGCGCAAACGATTTGGCACCATTTGGTATGGTGTTATCTTTCATTTCACGTTTAATTTAATAACTGTTCTGTTTGATTTGTATGAAAACGGTTATTTCAGGTAAATAACAAAGTTTTTAACTAATCAATTTATATACTTCTTAATAGCGGCCTGCTAATGTTTTCCATGCCCGGCCAGGGAATAAATGCAAGTATAATCAGTAAAGCAAGCACATATAAAGTAAGGCAGCGTTTATGTTTTTTGCTGTCAGTTATGTTTTTGCGAAAGACGCCACGGGCAACAGTGATAATGATAATTGCTATGATCATTCCAACGGTATGTTCAACAGCAAAAAAGCGATACATACCATTTTGCATCACTGTATGTATTCCATTGTTTTTTATATTTTGAAAACCCAAGCCACCTGCAAACCATTGGTATAAGCCAATCAATAAAGTTATGTGGGCAGTAATCATCAGCCATAAACCCAATTTTTTATCAAGACCTGTAAAGGGTTTATTTACTGCCGAAATATGACGTATAATGTTTATCAATAAAAGAAACATTATAACCCAGCGCAAAAAATTATGGAGACTTAATAAAATATTATACATGATTAATTTCGATTAAGGCAAATGTAATAAAACGTGAATGGTTATGGTTTATATTCATTCTTTCCAATCTGCCATAAAAAGATTTATATCATATCCGCCGCCGCTGTTTCTGTTTGATGAGAACATCAGTTTTTTGCCATCATAACTAAACATTGGAAATGCATCAAAACCATTGCTGTGTGTTACTTTTTCCAAACCGGTTCCATCTAAATTTATAAGATACATGTTGAAAGGAAAACCATGTGCATATTCATAATTACTGCAAAAAATTATGTGCTTACCATCAGGTGTAAAGTTTGGCGCCCAATTAGCCTGTCCAAAATGCGTTACCTGTTTTGTATTGCTACCATCTGCATTAGCAATAAACACTTCCATTTGTGTTGGCGCCACCAAATCTTTTGACAGCAAATCTTTATAGTCGGCAATATCTTCAGGTGTTTTCGGCCGGCTTGCACGCCATACAATTTGTTTGCCATCAGGGCTAAACCAAGCGCCACCATCATAACCTAATTCATGTGTAATTTGAATTACTTTTTCTGTTTGCAAATCCATTACATATAAATCCAAATCACCATTGCGCGTTGATGTAAATATCATTTTCTTTCCATCAGGCGATAATGTTCCTTCTGCATCATAACCTTTTGTGTTGGTAAGCCGCTTAATAATTTTGCCTGATGTATCAGCCATAAAAATATCATATGTATCATATATCGCCCATAAATAACGGTTGTTGTATTTGCTTCTATCCGGCACCGGCGGGCAACTATCTCCGCCTAAGAAAGTTGATGCATAAATCACGTGTTTACCATCCGGCAAAAAATAACCGCAGGTAGTCTTGCCTTTGCCGCTGCTTAATTGTTTGTAGGTAAAGCTGTCTTCATTGCTTTGTGAAATCGTTCCTATAAACATCCTGTCGCACATAATATTTTCTTTTTCATTCTTGCGCTGAAAAATAATATGCCTGTCATCATAACTCCAGTACGCTTCCGCATTATCACCGTTAAAAGTTAATTGTTTGATGTTTGTAAAATGTTTTTCATCAGCATATATTAAACTGTCTTTTTGCTGTGCAGATAATTTTATTAGACAGCAAAATAACAATGTTGTAAGAAGAATTTTCTTAAGAAAAATACACGTATAAGTATTATGGTCTTTTATGTTTTTCATCAACCTTATTTTTGTAAAAATATATGTAAACATCAGCTCATTTTGTAAAAACTATGTCATAAAAAATTTTGAAGATTACATTTGCTTAAGATGAAATCAATCTTTGTTTTAAGTATTGTTATTTGTTTTTTATCTGCTTGCAATAATTCAGATCAACATAAACAAAATGCTAATGATGGTTTACAAACTGACTCAGCAAAGGCTTTTCAATCTTTACAAAAACAATTGAAATTATATCCTGATAGTTCAGGTTTGCATTTGCAATACGCGTTTGCTTTGGATAGTGTTGGAATGTATAAACAGGCTTTGGAACAAGTTGATTCTTTAACAGCAAGAGACAGTATGAATTATGGTCTTTGGTTTGCCAAAGGAAGCTTTGCCGAAGATGCACAGGATACATTGCTGGCATTGCAGAGTTATTCAAAAGCGGCGCATATATATGAATCGCCGGATGTGTTGCTGGCACTGGCAAACTTGTATGCTGAACAAAACGATAAACGTGCAATCTTATATTGTTCAAGAGTTAAAGCGCTTGGCCTTGGCAGGGATTACGATGCTCATTGCGCATTTATAACCGGCGTTTATTACGCAAGAACTCATTATATAACTAATGCATTGAAATACTTTGATGCATGTATTGAAAGCAATTATACTTACATGGAAGCATATATTGAGAAAGGCTTACTTTATTTTGATGATAAGCAGTATGATAAAGCACTCAGTATTTTTCAATTAGCATCTACTGTGAATAATTTATATGCTGATGCATATTATTACCAGGCGCGTTGTTATGAAATGATGAATAAAAAAGATAGTGCTGTGTTGAATTTTAAACAATCATTGCAGATTGATCCGACACTTAAGGAAGCAAGTGAACATTTAAAACAATTAGGTAGTGAATAATTAATAACGAACAATGAATAATAAAACTACAAACTGTAAATTGAAACTATTAACTGATTATGCCTTTAGATAAATATGGAATTGCTAAATGCATTGCACAGGAATTGAAAGACGGAATGTATGTGAATCTCGGCATTGGCATTCCGACATTAGTTGCCAACTTCATTCCTGAAGGAATGACGGTGATTTTGCAAAGTGAAAATGGTATTCTTGGTATGGGTGCTTATCCTTCAGAAGAAGAAATTGATGCTGATTTAATTAACGCTGGTAAAGAAACTGTTACAGTAATTAAAGGTGGAGCTTTTTTCGATAGCGCTGAAAGTTTTGGAATGATAAGAGCAGGTAAAATTGACCTTACCGTTTTAGGAGCAATGGAAGTAAGTGATACGGGCGATATAGCTAACTGGAAAATTCCGGGCAAGATGGTAAAAGGTATGGGTGGTGCAATGGATTTGGTTGCCAGTGCAAAAAATATAATTGTTGCCATGCAACATACTAATCCAAAAGGTGAAAGCAAATTGTTATCAAAATGTACTTTACCATTAACAGGCTTGGCTTGCGTAAAAAAAATTGTAACTGACCTGGCTGTACTTGATGTAACATCAAGCGGATTTTTGTTATTGGAAAAAGCGCCGGGTGTTTCTATTGAAGAAATAAAAGCAAAAACTTTAGGGAGATTAATTGTTCCTTCTGAAGTAAAAGAAATAAATATATAGAGTGAGAAAGCGTTTATTAATTAATCATCTCATTCACATTGGTTTTATCTTTTCTATCTTTTTATAAACTGGACAATCTTTAGCATGTGCCCCAGGCAGATAACCGGTGCTCATTAAAAATTCATTTACAATTTTACCGCCGGTAAAACGAAAGTTTTTTTTAAAAAGTTCCACCCATTCTTCTTTTGATAACGAATAATGTTTATCAATCCAGTTTTTAAATGAGCCATGTTCTTTTTGTAATTCAAGAATCTTTTTTGCATTTTCAACAGCGGCATTAATCTTTAAACGGTTGCGAATAATGCCTGCATCATTCATTAATTTTTCAATCTTATTTTCTTTATATCTGGCAACTTTAGTGATATCAAAATTATCGTACGCTTTAAAGAAATTATCTTTCTTATTTAATATCGTTGTCCAGCTTAAACCTGCCTGGTTAATTTCTAAAACTAATCTTGCAAATAACCCGTTATCATCTTTAATAGGAAAACCATATTCTTTATCATGATAAAGTTTATGAACATTATGAAGCGGCAAATCGGCAACATAACCGCAATAACTTTTAACAGGAATATCTACCATTAGCTTATTAATTCAATAAAATTAAAAAAGCTCCAAAAGGAGCTTTTATTATGTATGTAATTTTTAAAATTAAATTTTAAAATGGGAGAATGCTTTGTTAGCTTCTGCCATACGGTGCGTATCTTCTTTCTTTTTAAAAGCGGCACCTTCACCCTTGCTGGCAGCAACAATCTCGTTAGCTAATTTATCTGCCATTGTTTTACCGTTGCGTTCACGACTGTAACGAATCAGCCATTTCATACTTAAAGAAATCTTGCGGTCAGCGCGAACTTCTGTCGGTATCTGGAAGGTAGCGCCACCAATTCTGCGGCTTTTTACTTCAACAGCAGGTGTAACATTTTGTAATGCTTTTCTCCAGATTTCATAACCATTATCGCTGGTCATTTTGCTTACCTTATCAATAGCATTATAAAACGTATTAATAGAAGTGCTTTTCTTTCCCTGCCACATAATATTATTGATAAAACGCGTAACTTGTTTATCATTAAAACGTGCATCTGGTGCCAGCGGTAATTTTTTTGCTTGTGATTTTCTCATCTTGTTATATGATGATTAATGATTATTTTTTTGCTTTTTCTTTTTTTGTACCGTATTTGGAACGACTTTTCTTGCGGTCTTTCACGCCAGCCGTGTCAAGGCTGCCACGAACAATATGATAACGAACACCAGGTAAATCTTTTACACGTCCACCACGAATCAAAACAATAGAATGTTCCTGCAGGTTATGGCCTTCACCAGGTATATAAGCGATAACTTCAATCTTATTAGTCAAACGAACTTTAGCCACTTTACGCAAAGCTGAATTTGGTTTTTTTGGGGTTGTTGTATAAACCCTTGTACAAACACCGCGGCGCTGAGGGCATGCATCCAAAGCTCTTGATTTGCTTTTTGCCCTGATTATTTCACGGCCTTTTCTAACTAACTGTTGTATTGTAGGCATTATTTACCTTAATTTTTAATACCCGCTTTTTTCGGGGAGGCAAAGGTAACAGCCTTAAAAGGAAATTCCAAATTGAAATTGGATTTAAACCAAAGAGAGTTTTAAGGCTAACTTCTATACTTTCACTAACCAACTATAAGAATCTTCAACTTTGCCGGAACGAATACTATTTAATTGCTGTTTTAATTTTTTTGCAATGGAGAAACTGCTTACGTCAAATTTCATCACTTTATTTTTATATTTCAGTTCTTCAATTAAAGAAATTACTGCAGCAGTACCCATTCCGAATATTTCATTAATTTCACCTTTGTCATAAGCTTCTGTTACTTCATCAATATTAATTTTTCTTTCTTCTGTTTTGATGTTCATGTCTTCTAAAAGCTTCAACACACTGTCCCGTGTTACACCTTTTAAAATTGTATCTTCCAAAGATGGTGTTATAAATACATTATTTATGATAAGTGCTACGTTCATCATACCAACTTCCTGCAGCCACTTATGTTCAGCAGCGTCTGTCCACAAAACCTGGTCATAACCTTCCTGTTTGGCCTTTACAGCAGGATGCATACTTCCACCATAATTACCTGCATTTTTTGCAAACCCAACACCGCCAGGCGCTGCTCGTGTATATTTTTCTTCAACTGCAATTTTCATTGGCGCAGCATGATAAGCTCCAACAGGATTTAATATGATTAAAAACTTATAAGTTTCTGATGGCTTTACACCAAGTGCTGCGTCTGTTGCAAACATTAACGGACGAATGTATAAGGAATGTTCCGGCTTTTCAGGAATCCAGTTTTTATCAATTTCAATTAACTGGCGCATGCCTTCAATAAAAAGTTCTTCAGAAACTTCAGGCATGTTCATGCGTTGTGCTGAAAGATTGAAACGCTTTAAATTTTCATGAGGGCGAAAAATATAAGCGTTGCCATCTTCATTACGGAATGCTTTTATACCTTCAAAAATTGACTGTCCGTAATGCAACGCAGAAGTTGACGGCTCCAATAATAAAGGCTGGTAAGGTTTTATTTCAATATTTTTCCATTCGCCGTTTTCATAATCAGCTTCCAGCATATGGTCAGTAAAATATTTACCGAAACTGAGGTTCTCAAGCGATAAATCATTCAGCTTGCTTCTTTCAGATTTTATAATGTTTATATCCAGCACATCCATCATACCTGTAAATTTGATGCAAAGAAAATAAAAATTTTTTAGACATTTCGTGCATATAGCTATAATAAATGTTTATAAATTTTAAATAAGTAATAATGGGAAGAGGAGAATTGTTACCAGGTTTTGTAATAGCTGATTTATACACTACATCTTTAGTGTTGATTGATGCTGATAAATCGCAAAAAGAAACAACAACTACAGTTATAAATAAGCCTGATAAAAATTATTCAGGCGATTATAAAGACAAGATTATTGTGTTAGTAAATGATACTGCTAATATGTATTTAGACGAGAAAGATTTAAGTTTTTTATACGGTATATTAAACGCATGTAAATTGAATATTGAAAATATCGCTTTAATAAATTTTAGTAAAAATGTCTTGAAGTTTTTTGATTTAA
>CAHJWK010000021.1 GCA_903642275.1 Chitinophagaceae bacterium | reverse complement strand
GTAATTTTTCGGCCGCTTTATAATTGCCTGGTTAAAACAAGCTCTTGCAAAACCTTTAATGCTTTCATCCGTATTGTACATCGCAAGTGCCACGCCGTCGCCTTTAAAATTATACACTTCATGTTCAATCACGTTACCATCTTCACCTTCAAACTTTATGGTAAGCTTACCTTTGCCTTTTGTTAAAAAATCCGTTGCACGATATTGGTCACCAAATGCATGACGGCCAATACAAATTGGTGCTGTCCAATTAGGTACCAAACGCGGCACATTATCACAAACAATCGGTTCACGAAAAACAGTTCCATCTAAAATATTCCTGATGGTCCCGTTTGGGCTTTTCCACATTTGCTTCAAATTAAATTCGTTTACACGCGCTTCATCAGGTGTAATAGTGGCACACTTAACGCCAACGCCGTATTGCTTAATTGCATTCGCTGCATCAACGGTAACCTGGTCATTGGTTTCATCACGGTATTCAATACCCAGGTCATAATATTTCAGGTCAACATCAACATAAGGAAGTATAAGTTTGTCTTTAATAAACTTCCATATAATACGTGTCATTTCATCTCCATCCAGTTCAACAACCGGGTTACTTACTTTGATTTTTTCAGGCATATCAATTTTTTAGCGCAGCAAAAATAGCTTATTGACATTTATTATTCTATCTCATTTAAATACAACTTAACATAGAGCAATTGCTTTAAAACATTTTAGCATAGTTTACCGTATATACATTAATGCTTTTTAAAAAATTATTTTATATGACATTATTGATGCAGGCTTTTTTATTTTGTATGCTGATGGGTTGCAGTAAAAATGATCAAACTCCAAACATAAATATTATGGATTCAATACCACCAGTGGATACAACTTCTTCTTCAAGTGACTACTCATGGCTTGCGTTAGGCGATTCTTATACAATCGGGCAATCCGTTAATGCTGATGAACGCTATCCCGCACAAACTATTTCGTTATTAAAAAATGAAAACCTCAATTGTAATAACCTGAAATATATTGCTACAAGTGGCTGGACCACCCAAAATTTACTTGACGCAATTGCACAAGAAAATCCGGGCGGCCCATATGATGTAGTTAGTTTATTGATTGGCGTTAACGACCAATATCAACTCGGTGATACAACCGGCTATCGTAAACAGTTTGCTGAATGTTTGCAAAAAGCAATTGCTTCGGCAAAAGATACAAAGCATGTATTTGTGGTTTCTATCCCCGACTATAGCGTTACACCATTTGCGCAAGGTGGCAATACTGATTTAATCAGTAAACAGATAGATGAGTTTAATGCCATTAATAAAGAGGTTACTTTATCATATAAGATCAGTTATACTTACATAACTGACTTAACGCGTGAAGCAAAAACAGATAGCACTTTAATTGCACCGGATGGCCTGCATCCCTCAGGCAAAGAATATGCAAAGTGGGCTGCCATGCTGGCGCCGGAAATTAAAAGTGTACTGAAATAATTAATGTTCCTGCACTTTAATACTATCAAGTTTATAGTAATTTTTCAGAACCAATATTGATGCTTCTGTAGCAAGGTCATCTTCAAAAAAAAGCAGTGGTGGCTTTTGTTGAATCAATTGTTGATAGGTTAATGAGGTTGAGCTATATTTTGTTTGAATAAGATTTGATAAAGCGACATCATAATTTTTAACTATAGCTACTTTGTTACTAATTGCTGCTTGTTTTAGTACAGCTTCTCTTTCATTCAAAATCGAGCAATAAACAGGCGCAATAATTAAACTTTTATAAGCATCAACTACATAATTGTTGCATAATAATCCAATAGCTAATAAAAGATAAGCAAAACTTTTTTTGATTTGCGATATAAATGCAGACCTGATGTTTATACCCATAACTAAAAAAAATAATAGCAGTAATATCAACATAAAAGCAACAACTGCATTAACATAACGGTCAGGTATTATACCGCCTTTTAAAGCAGCAACCGGCAACGCCATCATTACAATTAAAACAATAGCAACAAAAAAAATAACCTGCCATTTGCTTGCGTATAATTTTTGTATAAATACAGCAGGGCTATGGTTTTTAAATACCTGCCCACCATAAATTAAAACGAATATTGCGCTGAACCAGAACAAAGGATTCTTAAAAATATACCACATAGTTTCAGCGCAATGATATATACATGCAATGCTACCTGTGAAAAAACTTTTTGAAGCTATTTCATGAGACCTTACCTGGTTTCCGGGCGCAAATAATACCAAAGCACTACTTAATGATAAAGCAATCAAACATATAAAAAAAAAGATTGAAAATTTCTTATGCCATTTAAGCCAGGCAAGAGCTATAAATAAGAATAATTGTGTAATAATAAATAACTCGTTAAAGCCGGCAATTATAAACACAAGCAATGGTAATAACACATACGCCACATACTTAAAGCTGTTATAATGCAACAAAATACATAATGCAATTTCTATTTCGATAAATGTTACCGGCAGATGATATGTTACAGCGCTGCTGAACCAAAATAAATAGGTAGATGGTTGTGGTAAAGAACAAATTTCTAATGCTACAAATAGAAACGTAAATAATAATCTTGTTGAAAATTTCAATTCGATATCTAAAACCCATTTACAAAAAACATTAGTAAGAAAAAAGGTTGAAGTACAATTTAAACCAAGTAAAAACAGGCTATGCATATAATAATGACCATATAAAAAATTATGATAAGCGAATAATGAGCCTGTAAATGTTGCTGCAAATCTTCCGCCCCAATTTTGATAAATAAATAACTGGTAAGATAAGAGGCTCTTGCTATTTAAATAATATCCGCAGAAATAGTCATCAGCAAACGGATGATTATAAAATGGCAAAATGATTAACGGAATAAAAAAAATAAGCAGCGCAGCTACCAGTATAAATTTTGATAACAGCAAAAGTTTTTTTGCTTTAAACGTCTTATCTGAAAAAAACTCCCGCATATGCAACTGCACCTGCCGTTAAGCAGATTTTGGTTTAATTAAAATTGAATATTTCTTTTTCAAATAAGAAAGAATGATTCGAAAAATGTATAAGAAAGCCAGGAGATTAAAATAGTAAGCAAGATAATAATTATATATATCAGCAAACTTGCTAATGCCTGAAATCTAATATTTATGGGCAAAAGTTCATAAAACTTAAATATCAATACAATTACTATGCAATGCCATAAATACAAACCGTAACTTAGTTTACCAATCCATTGGAAAAAGCTGAATAAAACGTTTGGTTTCTTATAATCTTTTGTAATTAAATAAAGCTGAAAAAAACAATAACAAAAAGCCAGCAGAAAAAATTGTAAATAGAAATACCAGAAAATGCCTGCGATAAAAACTATTAAGAAGAACCATGGAGAGTACAATACAATCTTACCTATAAGTTTGCTTGTAAGATAAATTTTTTTTGTGTATAAAATAGCCGTCAATGCTCCAAAAGCAAAGTATCCGGCTCTTGTCCATTCAATAAATCTTACTGCTTTATTTAATATGAAAATTGATTTTGAATCATTTTTATAAAAAGCAGCATAATGCGTAAATATCTCAGCCGAAAGCTGAATGGTTATTAATAAAAAAATTATATAAACTATTGATTTTTTTCTTTTAATCAGATGCGGCCAAACAAAATAAAACTGTTCTTCAGCACCAATTGACCAGGTAATATCAATGTAAGGATTGTTGGGTTTAAAAATCATGAGCACATAGTTTGGAAGTATAAAAATGTATAAAATTGATTTTATCCAAAAATTATCAGACATGTTACCTCCTTCAAAATCACTATTGATAAAAAATGGCAAGATGAAATGCCCAATTAATATCAGCAAAAAATACAAAGGCCAGATGCGCAATATGAGCCTGATGTAAAACTTTCGAATATTTATAGTGCCGGTAAGTTGTTTTTCATTTAACAGAAGATAGGTTATCAGAAAACCACTTAACACAAAAAAAAGCGTAAGGCCAAATACGCCAACATTTGCGAATACTTTTTCTGTCTGTATAACAGGAATATTTTTAAAATAAATTTTCTTTGAATAAGCATGATTAAGAATTACCAAGACGGCAGCAAGTCCACGTATTATCTGCAATTGCGGAAAATAATTTTTTTTAGGTGATCCATCCATCCTTGTATTACTTAAACGAACTTTTTAGCCTTTAATTCTTTTACTAATCATTCATTTTATAATACTCCCACATCTGGTTAAAAACTTTTTCTTTTAATTCCTTTGATGTACAGTTAACGCTTTCAACCGCAGGCAAAAAATGCATCTCTAATTTATATGGCAGCATGTAAAAAATTTTATGTACAGGCAACACTTTTTTTGTGTTGAATACAAGCGTTGGTATGATCGGTTTTTTTGTATCTATTGCCAACCGGAAAGCGCCGTCATAAAATTTCTTTAATGGCTCATCAGTGCGGTTGCGTGTGCCTTCAGGATATATAACCATATCAAGATGATTATTTAATACCCACTTCATATCTTCAAAACTTTTGCGGCGGCTGGCATCATTATTCCGATCAACCAATACGCTGCCAAAGCTGTATATCCAACCAAATATTGGAATTCGCGAAAAACTTTTTTTAGCAATGGTTTTATTAGCGCGTGGCATAAACGGTGTAGTTACCGGTACATCCATTAAGCTGTTGTGATTGCTAACAATAATGCAGTTGGGTAAACTTTTGAACTGTTGTGCACCTTTAATTTTTAACGGGCAACCAATCAGGTTTAAAAAAGTAAACATCCAAACACGGGATACATGCCGGTGCCAATTTGCTTTATGTGGCTCTTTTAAAAAATGACAAGGAATATAAAAGATATAAGCAATAAACATAGTAACCATAAACAACGCCAAACCCCAGAATGCCCAAATGCGTGCAAATATTTCTTTAAGTGTCTTCATTGTTACCTGTTATTAGTCATTGGTTAATCATAGTTGCAAAACGATTACGTTTAACCATTAACTTTTAACTATTTCTCAAAAAATACCATCGTTCCTCCTACCCATTCCCTGTCTTTATTATAACGCACGCCAATCATTTTTCCTTTACTCATACGTCCAAGATTTTGCGTGGCTATTGGCCTTGCTTCGCCATCTTTCCAGAAATAAAAAATACGTATTTCAGCTTTAGCGTTTTCATCAGGTGTTTTAATGACATTTGCGTATTTCACTTTGCGCTGAAGTATCCAGTTCTGTGGATCTTTTATTGCATCAATATCTTCCTCTTTAATATCAATAACAACACCTTGCCCGGCAAAAGAGAATAAAGGTTTTAATACATAATTTTCAAGATCGGCAGGTATAGTTTTTACATCACTTACAAATTCTGTATGCGGTATATATGGATGTTTTATAAACGGCAATGTGTATTTGCTTATGCGGTAAAACCAGTTTGGGTGCGGCGCCCACTCAACATCTAAATCTTCAAGTAATATCTTTCCTTTCTCCTGTACTTCCGGTGTTTGTTTTTGCAGATCATCAAAAATTACACGGTTATAAATGCGCTTTACTTCTGTCTTGTTTCCTTTTTGCACATAGAATAATTTTCGTCCTTCTCTTACAAGTTCTGTTACGCAAACTATTGGAATATGCAAGTAATCTTCTGTGAAATAAAAATCTACTCTTGTGCTTTGCTTATGCGGAAAAACTTCAAGCAGTATTACATTTTCAATAGCATGATCCGCAATTATAATTTCTTTTAGCAGTTTTAAATAAGACTCTTTTGTAAGACCGCTTAAATAAGAATCAAAATTTGAAGGAATATTAAAATGCTTTCTTGTTATTTCATCTTCCCAAACCTGGTAAGCAAACAATGTTGGAAAACCCTGCATCTCTATTAACTGCGGTTCAAGATTGCCTTGTTCATCTTCACAAATGCCAAAATCAAAAGCAATAAAGTGTGAGTGATCATTTTCATTAGGAACTTTTACATCTTGCGGAACTGCATTCGCTGTTAATGATTTAAAGTCAGGTTTTACAATTACATCTACAATACTTTCACAGGCAGCAAGCATTTTATCTTTAAATATTTTATCAACAAATATGGGCGTTTCCGCCATCCTGAAATCAATTGTTCCGGGATGCGTGGAATTAAGGTCAGCGAGAAAATCATCATATCCTTTCTGCGTAAAGCTGCTGTTGAATCTTTCCCGTAAAACAGTTACCATAGAGATTATTTAAGTTGAAAATACAAGTTATGAATTATACGTTATGAGTGTTTGAATAAAAAAACAAACTGTAAACCATAATCTTAAAAACATCACTAAAAATCTTTTGGAATATAAAACTTGTTGCGTTCTTTCACCTTGTCGTTTTCAAACAGTTCAAAATAAAACCATCCTGAATGTAGGAAATCTGTTTTATCAAGTAAAAGCTGAGGTTGTGTTATATGCTGAATGGTAAACAATTGTTTATGGTTTTCATCGAATATGCGCAGCTTGTAAGTTTTTTGCAAAGCATCAGCCAAGACTATTTGCACACCATTATTGTTGGTATAAATATGTATTGATGGAATCCACCGGATATCATTATTATAATAACGTATCAGTACATCTGCATCAGAAAGAGAAAATAATGTATCCCTCGTATAATTGATTATAGAGTCTCTGAAATGTTTATAATTTTTATAACTTAATTGTGCAATAGTTGTATCATCATCATGTATAGTAACAAGAAAACTTGTGTCAGCTTTTTCATCTTCTGAAGGCTCGTTCGTAAAGTCTGAACCTGTTGAAACTTTTTTTGCCCTTGTAAAAAAGAAGCTGCCGTTTGCCAAAACATAAAACGCTCGATAATACATGCCATTATAACCAGCAGTCGCATCAATAAAACCATTTTGAGGAAGTTCCGGTGACAATGGTGCGAATACAGTTTTAAAGTTTCTAACGCTGTCCCACGAGCGCTGAATATTTAACTGCACCACGCTGTCGCCGTACGGATTTTTCCATTCTATTTTTACTTTATTATCAGTGGATGAAACATTAATAACAAATTGTTGGGCGTGCAACTCAATAAAAAAAAAACTTATTAAAACAATCAGCAAGTATTTCTTCATACCAATTTATGCGCGGCAAATATAGCGTTGCTGTTTTTTAAAAAGCTGATAAAGTTTGCGCACATTCGCAGTAATAATCAAAAGTAAAAAGTCAAAATTTTAAAATGAATAAAACCATATTTATTACCGGTGCAACATCAGGTTTTGGTAAAGCTATTGCAGAAAAGTTTGCTGCTGAAAACTGGAACTGCATTATCACAGGCAGGCGCAAAAACAAACTTGATAAACTGGCGACAACACTATCATCAAACCATAATATAAAAGTTTTACCGCTGGTATTTGATGTAAGCAAAAAAGACGAAGTGTTTGCCGCCATTGATACTTTAAAAACTGAATGGCGCAACATTGATGTGCTTGTAAATAATGCCGGGCTTGCTGCGGGCAGAGATTTATTTGATAAGGCTATCCTTGATGATTTTGATGCGATGATTGATACTAATGTGAAAGGATTATTGTATGTATCAAAAGCAATGTTGCCATTAATGATTGAAAAAGGTAAAGGGCATTTTATAAACATTGGTTCAACCGCAGGAAAAGAAGTTTACAAAGAAGGAAACGTGTATTGTGCAAGTAAGTTTGCAGTTAATGCAATAAGCCAGGCACAACGCATGGATTTACTTCAACACAAAATAAAAGTTACATGCATAAACCCCGGCGCTGCAGAAACAGAATTTTCTTTGGTAAGGTTTAAAGGAGATGAAGAAAAAGCCAAAGCTGTTTATGCAGGTTACAAACCTTTATTTGCAGAAGATATTGCCAATACTATTTTCTATTGTGCTAACCTGCCTGAACATGTTTGTATAAACGATTTAGTGATTACAAGCCTTGCGCAGGCAAATTCTTTTTATACGTATAAAGAAGAATGATTGTTATGCAGGTTTGATGTTATTCATAACGCAATGCAGTTATCGGGTTAAGCCTTGATGCTTTTATGGCCGGCCAAATACCAGCCAGCAATCCAACACAAGAACAAATAATAATGCCGGCAATAACCCATGCCCATGGAATTGTGAAGCCTGCATTCAGCAGCAAAGCAAAAATGTTTCCTATAATAACACCTAATATAATGCCCAGTAAAGCGCCGGTTAAACTGATGATAACAGACTCAAATAAAAATTGCTGGCGTATATTTTTACGCTTGCCACCAAGTGCTTTTATCAACCCAACTTCACGTGTACGTTCATTAACTGCAACCAGCATTATATTCATTAAACCAATAGCCGCACCAATTAAAGTAATTAAGCCAATAGCACCTGCAGCAGCCTGTATGCTACTTAACAAACCAATAAAAGTTGTAGCCAGCTTATCACTTTTTTCAATGATGAAATTGTTATCCTCTATCGGCAACAACCCACGCACATTTCTAAAAACAGCAGTTGCTTCATTTACCGCGCCATCAATTTGTGAAACATCATTTGCAGTTATGCCAATTAAAAAAGAACTGCCGCCTAACCCTGTTCTGCGCACATTGTTGTAAGAAGTTATAATAACATTATCCTGGCGCAACATAGCATTTGAGCCTTTTGGCTTTAATACTGCAATTACACGGTAAGGCTTGCCGCCAACATCTACAAATTTATCAACCGCGTTATCTTTAAACTGACCAAAAAGCTTTGTAGCCACGTTATCGCCTAACATACATACATTGCTGCCTGCCTGTACATCAGCTATCGAAAGATTGCGGCCTGATTCTATACTAAAACCATTTACTGTTATGTAGTTTTCATCGCCACCTGTAAGCCGCACATTAGGATTTGTTTTTTTATTCTGATAGTGCGCTTCATAATTGCCAAAGCCATTTAATGAAATGCAAACCAATGCAGGATACTTAAATTGTTGTTTAAACATTTCCGCCTGGTATAGCTGAATATGTTTATTAAGATTTGATTTTTTTACCTTCTTTGTTTTATCAACTACCTTGGTATCGTCATCATTATTATTAAAACGAAAACGTTCCCTGAAAGAAATAGTAAAACCGTTTGCGCCCATTGTGGAGAAGCTGTCTCTTAATCCTTCATTCATTGCCTGAATAGCTGTGATAATGCCAATTAAAGCCATAATACCAAATGCAATAATAGCAACCGTAATACCTGTGCGCAGCTTATTGCTTTTTACCGTGCGGTAAGCGAGATTGAAAGAGTCAATGAGTGTCATTATGTGAATAGTGAATCTTCAGTCGTAAAGTTAGGAGGTTGTAATTTATTGATGATTAAATTATATAAAAGGTAAGCCAGTTGGATGTATGAATTAAGAATTAAGAATATTAAGATGTATTACCCTTTTAAGTCTGAATTACTTAAAAATATAACCAATTAAACAATGTTTGAGGTAGCACGCCAATAATAATAATAATTGCAGCTAATGCAATCAATCCAATTTTAAAACTGCCGGTAATAGGTTCGGTTTGTGGGTCACCGGTTTTAAAATACATAGCCTGAACAACACGGAAATAATAATAAACACTAACAGCAGCAAATAACACAGCAATTACAACCAACCATGTATAACTTCCTGTTGCAATTACAGATGCAAGCATATAATATTTCGCAAGAAAGCCTGCAGTTAAAGGAATGCCGGCAAGCGATAAAAGGAAGATGGCATTTGTTGCTGCAAGTACAGGTTGCGTTTTGGCGAGACCGTTATAACCTTCAAAAGTTACGTCTTTCATTTTCACCAATACAGCAAACAAACCAATGGTCGCGAGGCAATATGCTGCAGAATACATGAGTAATCCTTTGCTCCCAAAATCATTCAAACTAAATAAAGCAAACAACATAAAACCTGCCTGTGCAATGCTTGAATAAGCCAGCATACGTTTTACACTTTGCTGAAATACTGCGGTGATATTTCCAAATAATAGTGTTGTTATAATAATAATAGCAAACAATAATTGCCAGTCAATTGCGGTTGATGTTGCCGTCATTCTTACATAACATAGTTTTAAGAAAGCTACAAATGCCGCAACTTTCGCAACGGTTGCCATGAACGATGTAAATACGCCGGGTGCGCCGTCATATACATCAGGCGTCCAGAAATGAAATGGTGCGGCAGAAACTTTAAATGCCATTGATACCATCAAAAACAATAAACCAATTATTTCTAAAAACGAAACACCTTTATATAAGCCTGTTTGACTGCGCACAACATCCAAAGAAAAAGTGCCGGTGCCGCCATACATCAATGCAATGCCCATCAACATTAAGCCTGTAGAAAATGCACCCATTAAAAAATATTTCAATGAAGCTTCATTGCTTTTCAAATTGCGCTTATCGCTGCCTGTTAAAATGTATAGTGGAATAGAAAGTATTTCAATTCCCAGAAACAGCATCAGTAAATTATTGTAAGAAGAAAGAATACATACTCCGCACAACACGAAAAATATGAGTGTAAAATATTCAGCTACATAATTACCAAGCCGTTCAATATCTTTCCCGGTAAGCAATACATAAATTAAAGTTGAACCGATTGCGATAGTATTAAAGAATAATCCAAAACGTGTATATGAAAGCATTCCATAGGAATTAATATGAAAAATATCAAATCCATTTGTTTCCATTACATTAACAACAAGCAACAACAATAAACCAACGACTGCAATATGCCTGTAGCTTGACTTATTGCTGATAAGAAAACTGCAAAACATCATTATAACGCCAAACCCAGCTGAAAATATAATTGCGTTCATAAACTCTTGTCTTAAGGAATTTTGGTGATTAAGGTATTTACGCCGCTTTGTGTAAGATTAAGCATTGGTTGCGGGTAAACACCGAAAACAATTACAACTATCACCAATATAATCAATGCAACATTAATGTTGAAACTGCTATCGTAAGCCTTTTCAGTTAATGCAACTGTATTGCCATAAAATATTTTTTGAATCATGTTCAATGTATATACAGCAGCAAGAATTATACTGATGCCAGCAATACCCGCCATGATTGGATTGTAGCGGAATAAACCATTAAACATTAAGAATTCGCCAACAAAGGCATTTGTTAATGGCAGCGCCACATTTGCCAGGCACATCACTACAAATAATATGGCAAGTGTTGGTGCTTTTTGGGCCAAGCCACCAAGCTCACTGAATTTTTTTGTGCCGAGTTGTTTTTGTATTGCATCGGCAACAATCCATAAACCAATTATGTTTATGCCATGATTAAACATTTGAATCAAGACACCTTGCATTCCAACCTGTTGATTTGAAAATAAAGCTGCACACATTAAACCAATATGCGCAATGGATGAATATGCAATCAATCTTTTAATATCATCCTGTCTTATTGCAATCAATGAGGCATATAACATTCCAATCACAGATAATGTTATAATGATTGAACTGTTGCTTTGCGATGCATTTGGAAAGATGGGAAGCAACCAGCGTATTACTGCAAACACACCCATCTTAACCATCACGCCGCTTAATAACATAGTAACTGCTGTTGGTGCTTGTTCGTATGTATCAGGTTGCCATGTATGAAAAGGAAAGATGGGCATCTTGATGGCAAGTGCAATAAAAAATAACCAAAACATCCATTGCGATTGTGATGCAGTAAGATTTGCATGATAAAAAGATTGCATTGCAAATGAATGGTCAGCTGTTTTAAAATAGATAAATAGAATTGATACCAGCATCAGCAATGAACCAACAAACGTGTAAATAAAGAATTTGAATGTAACCTGTATGCGTCTTTCTCCGCCCCAGATTGAACAAAGAAAATAAGCAGGTATTAATGCAAGCTCCCAAAAAAAATAAAACAGCAATGCATCCATTGAAAGAAATACGCCAAGCATTCCAGCCTGGCATAAAAACATCAACCCAAAAAATTTACCTGTGTTTGCATAAGTATTTTTATAGGTTGCTATAATAATTACCGGTAATGAAATGGCTGTAAGTAAACTTAAAATCTTGCTTAATCCATCTAAGCCTAAAGTAAAACGGCTCCCTAAATCGGGCATCCATGAAACATTGTAATGCAATTCACTCGTTTGATTTGAATAAACACCAAACAATGCAATTACCAATGTAATTAAAGAGATGAATAACGAAAATCCTTTTACTGTATTTTCATTCTTTATGAACAAGGCAATCAAACCACCAATAACAGGAATAAGTATGAGTAGTAAAGCAATCATGCTTTAAAATATTTTTTGAAAGAAATTAATAATGATTGTTTGATTCCAGAAAATAACAAACAAAACAACAAGCGAAAAAACCATCATTAAAATATATGTGCCTACTCTTCCATTCTGCACTAATCTTAAACGCCGGGATGAGTATTGAATAAATGTTCCAACGCCGTTTACAAACCCATCAATACCTGATTTCTCAATTACATTTTTAAAGAAAACACCGAGATAAGTAAGCGGATTTACGATGATTGCATCATAGATTTCATCAACGTACCATTTATTAGCAACCACTTTTCCTAAACCAGTTGCCTCATTCAGTTCAGGTTTCTTTATATATTTAGCTAACGCGATGATGATACCAAGCAACGCAACGCCACCAGAAACTCCCATCAGCATATAATCTTTACTGCTTGTTAAGCCCTGAACGTTTTCCGTTTTTAAAACAGGCGATAAAAATTTATGAAGACTTGCATTACCACCAAAAGCTTCAGGTACATTTACGAAACCGCCAATTACTGCAAGTATTGCAAGAATGAAAAGGGGAATCGTAATAGCTAATGGGCTTTCATGCAAATGATGTTTCTGTTCTTCTGTGCCACGAAATTCACCCAAAAAAGTTGTGGCGTATAACCGGAACATATAGAACGCCGTCATTCCTGCACCAATAACGCCTAGCACCCAATAAACAGGATTAACTGAATATGCTGCAGCAAGTATTTCATCTTTAGAAAAGAAACCGCTAAACGGTGGAATACCAGAAATAGCAAGGCATCCAATTAAAAAAGTTATGTGCGTAACTGGCATATATTTTTTTAAGCCACCCATATAACGCATGTCTTGCTGGTTGTGTATGGCATGAATAACAGAGCCGGCACCAAGAAACAACAATGCTTTAAAAAATGCATGCGTCATTACATGAAAAACAGAACCAGTATAAGCACCAACGCCCAGACCTAAAAACATATAACCCAACTGGCTAACTGTTGAATATGCCAATACCTTTTTAATGTCATTTTGTTTGATGGCGATGGTTGCAGCAAACAGTGCTGTTGCAATGCCAATAATTGCAATTAAGTTTTCAGCTACGGCGCTTAAAGAATATAATGCATTGCTGCGTGCCACCATGTAGATGCCGGCAGTTACCATTGTTGCCGCATGTATTAATGCAGAAACCGGTGTTGGGCCAGCCATTGCATCAGGCAACCACGTGTATAAAGGAATTTGTGCGCTTTTACCCATCGCACCGATAAATAATAAAACAGTAATGCCGGTTATGTCTGTTGATGATAGTTGATGAACGTTTGCAAATACATCATTATAATTTGCTGTGCCGAGTTTTGATAAAAGCCAGAATATTCCAAGCAAAAAACCAAGGTCACCAATACGGTTCATTATAAAGGCTTTCTTGGCTGCGTAGTTGTAACTATCATTCTTGAACCAAAACCCAATCAATAAATAAGAGCATAAGCCAACGCCTTCCCAACCAATAAACATGATTACATAATTAGCGCCAAGCACTAACAGTAACATGGAAAAAACAAAGAGATTCAGGTAAGCGAAATATCTTGCAAAATGTTCTTCTTTTTCATCATGCATGTATGATGTTGAATATACATGAATGAGAAAACCGATACCTGTTATTATTAATAAAAATAAAGATGAAAGCTGGTCAACCTGGAAAGCAAAATCAATTTTAAAAGAAGAAATATTTATGAATTGAAACAAAGGCTGAACAGGTAAAGCACCGCCTGACTTTACATTAAAAAATAAAATACAGCTTACAATAAATGAAGCAAGAATTGTCCCGCTTCCAATAATCCCAATCAAGCTTTTTGATAATGATTTCCTGAATAGACCATTTAATAAAAAACCAATTAATGGAAAAAGTGGAATAAGATACATCATAATAAAAACATCATTTAAACTACAATTAATAATTACTAATAAAAAATTATTAATTAATTCTTCAGCCTGTTTAAAAAATTTATATCTGTTGAATGAACGTTGCGGTACATCATTACAATTATTGCCAAACCAACACTTACTTCAGCCGCTGCAACCACCATTATAAAAAAGACAAACAACTGCGCATCTGAACCAATACTTTCTGATATTCCTTTACCTTGTGCATTGCTTAATGCATAATGCATTTTTGAAAACGCAACCAACATTAAGTTTACGGAGTTCAGCATTAATTCAATACACATAAAAACGATGATGGCGTTACGACGTATTAATACACCGGAAACCCCAATGCAAAAAAGTGCTGCTGCTAAAATTATATAATTCTGAATCGGCATAAATTCAATTAGTCAATTGTTCAATTTGATAATTTGACAATTAATTGACTTATTATTAATTGTCGAATTATTCTTCTTTGTCAATCACGACACACTCACTATTGTGATTAAATAAACACTATTCTATTAAACGATACAATTATTTAATTTGGCAAGTCATTGATTCAATTACTAATTGTCGAATTGCCGAATTCTATTCCTTCTTTCCAATCACAACCGCACCAACCATTGCACTTAAAAATAATACACTGCTTAATTCAAATGGAACCACATATTGTGTAAATAAAATCTTACCTAAGTTTTGTATAAGGCCAATGTCGCCCTCACTCATTGTTGCTTTGCTGTTGGTTATTTCATTGGCTGAACGCAATGCTGATATCATTACGGTTAATAATAAACCACCTGCAACAACACCAGCCAAACGCACTAATGAATTGCGCTGCGGTTCTGTATTGGCGTTTAAATTCATCAGCATGATAACAAATAAAAATAATACCATGATGGCACCGGCATAAACAATCAGATTTACTATGGCAATAAATTGAGCATTGAGTAAAATGTAATGACCGCTTATAGAAAAGAAAACTACGATGAGCCAAAGCACACTATGTACAGGATTTTTACTTATCACAACCATTAATGCGCTAAAGAGTGCAAGTGCGCTTAAGAACCAAAATAATATTTCGGTAGCAGTCATTAGTTATTATTCTTTTTACTCTTTTCTCTTAACCCTTTCGCCTCTGCAAATTGTTCCGGCTGCGTTTCAGGATCCGGAATCAACAAATCCTGTTTATTATAAATAAAATTTTGTCGGTTATATGCTGATGGAGCAAACGTTTCAGAAAGATAAATTGCATCTTTCGGACAAGCCTCTTCGCAAAACCCGCAGAAAATGCAACGCAACATATTAATCTCATATTTAGCAGCATATTTTTCTTCACGGTATAAAGTTTCTTCGCCAGGCATGCGTTCTGCAGCTTCCATTGTTATTGCTTCCGCAGGACAAGCCAATGCACATAAGCCACAAGCTGTGCAACGCTCTCTGCCTTCTTCATCACGATTTAAAATCTGCACACCACGAAAAACCGGGCTAAAGGGTCTTGTTTGTTCAGGGTATTGAAGGGTTACTTTCTTTCTAAAGAAATGCTTAAGCGTAATCATCATTCCTTTAAAAATATTCCATAAGTAAATGCTTTCAATAAAAGTCATTGGCTTACGGTCAACGGGTTTAGCCCTATTCGTTAATGTTATCATTCTACAAATTCAAAAGTAAAAAATCAAAACCAAGAACTATTTAATAAAATCCTATTTTTCGAATTTTAATTTGGTTATTCAGCATCATTGGCGTGTCCCTTTTTTCTTCGTTCAGCAGCAATTTTAATTATTAAAAAAACAACGGCAAAACCAACACTTGAGTACAATAAAATATCTCCGGCTTCAGGATTTATAGATGCATAAAAAATCCCACCAAACAATATTACAAGCAATACTACGCGAACAATCTGCAATATTATTTGCGTTCTTTTCGGTAATGATTTATCTAAAAAAATATTCATTAATATTTTATTTATGAAGCCATAAAATAACTGCACCTGTTACAAGCATGTTTGCTAAAGCCAACGGAATTAATTTCTTCCAACCAAGATTCATTAATTGGTCGTAACGGAATCTTGGAACTGTCCATCTAATCCACATAAATAAAAATATAAAGATTCCAATCTTAAGCATGAAACAAATAATACCGAATAGGGCAAGCCAGTTACCCAAATCTGCGTGTGCTGACTCATTAAAGAAAGGAATATCATAACCTCCAAAAAAAAGTGTTGCCATAATTGCGCTGCTGACAAACATATTTACATATTCAGCGAATAAATAAAATCCAAGTTTCATGGATGAATATTCCTGGTGATAACCCATGTTTAATTCATTTTCAGCCTCTGATAAATCAAATGGTGTACGATTACATTCTGCCAAAGCGCAAACGAAAAATATAAGAAACCCAAGTGGCTGGTATAAAATATTCCAATGCGATTGCATTTGCTGTTCAACAATAGTTTTTAAGCTAAGGCTTCCGGTCATCATCAGCAAAGCAATTAATGAAATACCCATTGCCAGTTCATAACTTATCACCTGGCTTGCACCACGTAAAGCAGCCAGCAAAGAATATTTATTATTTGATGCCCAGCCGCCAATCATAACTCCGTAAATACCTAAACTTACAACTGCAAAAACATATAAAATTCCAATGTTTACATCGGCGATTTGGAGTGAAATTGTCCTGCCAAAAAGGTTCACATCACCACTCCATGGTACAACAGCACAAGTCATCATTGCAGTAAGCATAGCCAGCGACGGACCAAGCACAAACAGAATTTTATTGGAACTGTTTGGAATAATTTCTTCTTTAAAAAATAATTTCATTCCATCAGCAAGTGGTTGCAAAATTCCAAATATCCCGGCACGATTTGGGCCAATTCTATCCTGCATAAATGCAGCAATTTTTCTTTCGGCATAAGTTTCATACATGGCAATTACAAGCGATGCCATTACAACAACAGCAATCAATATTAATTTTTCAAGTAACAGAAGCCAATCTATTGTCAGAAGATAAATCATTTAAAATTTTATTGTAATTCTTTTTCTTCGCGCTTTTCATCTGCAATTTCAAAGTTTTCACTGTGTGCAGGCCCTTCAATTAAATCTAATCTGATTTCTGGTTCATTCACTTCACTAACGTTATGTATGTCGAGCATGTAACGTTGCTTTACGCCATCCATTACTTCTTCCATAAATTCCGGCGGTTTGATTGCACCTATATATTTATTAGAAGCAATAACTGATTGCCTGTTCACCTTTGTGGTATTTTCAACAACCCAATCATTTGTATCTTTTTTTTCAAAGCGACATTCATTGCAAATCCATCCCATCTTACCATCTGATGCATTTCTTATTTCGCCCCATTCATCTTTGCGCGCAGTGATACGAAACACTTCATCACCACGCATCCATAAACGAACCTCACCGCAACATTTCGGACAATTACGATGCGCATCAACAGGCTTAGTAAACCAAACACGATTTTTAAAACGGAATGTTCGGTCAGTTAAAGCACCAACAGGGCAAACATCAATAACGTTACCAATAAAATCATTATCGAGATTTTTTTCGATGTACGTTTCAATTTGTGAATGATCACCACGATCTAAAATTCCATGTTGCCTTGTATTGGTTAACTGATCTGCAGCAAATACACAACGATAGCAAAGAATGCAACGCGTCATGTGCAGTTGAATATGATTTCCTAATGTATGCTTTTCAAAAGTGCGGCGTTCAAATTCGTAACGCGTTCCACCTTTTCCATGATTAAAACTCAAATCCTGTAAATCACATTCGCCGGCCTGATCACAAACAGGGCAGTCTAACGGATGATTAATTAAGAGCATTTCAACAACGCCTGCTCTTGCTTCTATAACTTTTGGCGAAGTAATGTTCTTTACTTCCATGCCATCCATTACAGTTGTTCTGCAGCTTGCAACCAATTTAGGCATTGGCCTGGAATCTTTATCAGATCCTTTGCTCACTTCAACCAAGCAGGTTCTGCATTTACCACCGCTGTTTTGCAACTTGCTGTAATAACACATCGCTGGCGGCGCAATATCACCACCAATTTGGCGGGCAGCATTTAATATAGTTGTGCCCGCAGGTACTTCTGTTGTAATATTATCAATAGTTACTTTAAAATTCTCTTGATCAGCCATAAGCTATATCTTCTGCAATGAAAAGTTGTTTATAAAACAATATACATTTTCTTTTTTTCTGTATTTAAATCCACTTTTTTGGAATTTTTCCAGCCAATTATTTATTTCTGATTTATTATGAAATTCTATAAACCAGCAATTAACTTTTTGGACCATTTTTTTTTCGAAACAATCTTTCAAAATATTCTCTTCAGCACCTTCCACATCAAGTTTTACAACATTATAATTATTTTTTTCTAAAATTTCAGCTAATCTTATACAATCAACTAATACGCCATTACCAGATGAAGAAAATTTTTGATTAACTGATCCAATTTTTTCTGTTGTTTCTTCAAATAAGCTGCCATTAAAATTGCTTACAGGTTTTTATGAATATAAACATAAGGGTTAATTAACCTAACATTCTTTTTTAATAAAGCAAATGAATTTTCAGTAGGTTCATAAGCAACAATTGTTGCTTCAGGGTTTGCCTCATGAAAATATAATGTTGCCAAACCAATATTGGCTCCGACATCTAAAATTTTATCAGCCTTTATTCGTAACGGCAGCTTATAAACTTGGTGCAAATAGATTTCTTTAAATATAAACTGTACCTGATCGTTGTTGTAAACTTTTAAAGTGTATTTTTTAAAAGGTATATCAACAATCTTGTTTTTTGGCTTTACCCATTTGCTCCATTTTAAAAAAATTAAGGTATATGTAAAAGAACTTTTTTCTTTAAAAGATAAATTAAAACCCCAAATCCTTATAATGTCAAAAATAGCCCTTGAAATATAAAATATTTTTTTCATGCTTATGCAACCACTTCAAGAGTATTTGCATAATGGGCTAATCCATAATTTCTTTTTTGTGCTTCATTAGGATTTAAAACATGCCATTCAAATTCATCTCTGAAATGTCTTATTGCTGCAGCAACCGGCCAGGCTGCTGCATCACCTAACGGGCAAATTGTATTTCCTTCAATCTTGCTTTGAATATCCCACAATAAATCTATATCACTCATCTTTCCTCTACCAATTTCAATGTTCTTCAAGATCTTTTCCATCCAGCCTGTTCCTTCTCTGCATGGCGAACATTGCCCGCAACTTTCATGACGATAAAATCTTGCTAATGTATAAGTATGACGAACCACACATTGGTCTTCATCAAACACAATAAAACCACCGCTGCCCATCATACTACCTGTTGCAAAACCACCGTCAGATAAACTTTCATAGTTCATATAACGTGTTTCGCCTTTGGCGGTTTTTAATAATAAATTTGTTGGAAGAATAGGAACTGATGAGCCGCCGGGGATACAAGCTTTTAATCTTTTTCCGTTTGGAATGCCGCCGCAATATTCATCACTGAAAATAAATTCCTCAACAGAAATTGTCATATCAATTTCATACACACCAGGTTTATTTATGTTACCACATGCTGACATTAATTTTGTGCCTGTTGATTTGCCTAAGCCAATCTTTGCATATTCATCGCCACCCATATTTATAACCGGAACAACAGCTGCAATTGTTTCAACATTATTTACAACAGTTGGCCTGTCCCATGCACCTTTTATTGCAGGAAACGGAGGTTTAATTCTTGGATTACCACGCTTGCCTTCAAGGCTTTCTATCAACGCAGTTTCTTCACCACAGATATAAGCACCGGCACCGCTATGAACATATATTTCACAATCGAAACCACTGCCCAAAATATTTTTTCCAAGGAAGCCATTATTCTTTGCTTCAATAATAGCTTGTTCAAGTATATCAACTATCCATGCATATTCGCCGCGGATGTATATATACGTAACGTTTGAACCAAGCGCGAAAGATGAAACGATTAAACCTTCAATTAATAAATGAGGAAGGAACTCCATCAAATATCTATCCTTAAAAGTACCCGGTTCACTTTCATCAGCATTACAAACCAAATGACGTGGAACACCTTCCGGCTTTGCAATAAAACTCCATTTCATTCCTGTGGGAAAACCGGCACCACCGCGACCACGCAAACCACTTTTCTTAACTTCTTCCACAACATCAGCTGGTGACATTTTAAAAGCTTTCTCTACACTGCGATAACCACCTTCTCTCCTGTAGGTTTCATAAAAGCGAATGCCTTCTACATGATCTTTTTCTAATAATAATTTTTGCATCAACAGTTAATGTAAATCATTTATTACTTTAAATTAATATTAATACTAGCCATTAACAACCGCATTGGATGCAAGGTTCGTGAAAAAGGATTGAGCACAAGTCCTAGTGCTTCTAAAGTTGTTGCGCCTAATAAAGCAGTATCTCCTTGCTCTCCATAAATTACAGGCGCAGAACCGCCTTCGTTATTATATTCAAAATAAGCATCACCAACTTTACGTGAAATTTTTGTACCATCGGCCAAAGCAAACTCGAGTGTTTTATATGGTTCTATTCCAAGCGCATCTAAAATTTCGCCGGGCACTAAACTATATATTGCACCACTATCAATCATAAAATCAACTTTTTTTGCTTTAGTTGATTTTCTTGATTCTTTTACTTTGAAAGATACGTACGTGATGCCCATAACTATTTACTTTTTCTCCTCGTGGTTAAACATCCAGTTTACACTAAACTTATCCTGCAGCATTCCAAATGTTGCGCCCCAGAATTGTTTGGCCAAAGGCATTGTAATATTTCCACCTTCAGCCAAATTATTAAACACATCTTTTATCTTGTTTGAATCATCTACTTCAACAGATAACTGAATATTACCACCAGTATTAGCAAGTTGTCCGTTGAATGAATCCGATATCATTATTATGTTATCACCAAATTTTAATCTTGAATAAATGATTTTGTTTTTAAGGCTTTCATCACTTTTCATCGGGCTGTCACCATAACGATTCAGCATAATTATCTCACCACCAAAAGTATCTTTATAAAAATTTAATACTTCTTCAGCGTTGCCGTTAAAATGTAAATATGGAACAAGATGAAACATAAAAATTAATTAAGATTAGCTGATTTGGTTCTGCATTCATCAATCAATGTATCTACTTTTTCTTTAGTTAAGTGTTCACGATAATATTTACCAAACTGCATCATTGGTGCATAACCGCAGGCACCAAGACATTCAACTGTTTTTAAAGTGAACATTCCATCACTTGTTGTCTCGCCAGGCTTAATGTTTAACTTCTCTCCTATGTATGAAATTATATCATCACTGCCATTTAACATACAAGGACCAGTCTGGCAAACCTCAAACATATATTTACCAACCGGTTTTAAATTATACATGCTATAAAACGTTGCTACTTCATATACTTCTATTGGTTGAATATTTAAAAGTGAAGCAACATAATCCATTACCGAAACATCCAACCAGTTACCATTTTCTTCCTGTGCAATATGCAATATTGGAAGAATTGCGCTTTTTTGTTTGCCTTCAGGATAATGGCTTATCAGTTCATTAACCTTTTGTAATTTTTCTTCTGAAAATTGAATCATATATCAATTCAAAAATTAACTATCTAATTCACCTGCAATTAAATTCAGGCTGCTCATTACAATAACCGCATCACTTAACATTGCTCCTTTAATCAGTTCTTCATAAGCCTGGTAATAAATAAAACATGGCCTGCGAAAATGTAACCGGTAAGGTGTTCTGCCGCCATCACTTATCAAGTAAAAACCAAGTTCTCCATTGCCACCTTCAACACAATTATAAACTTCACCAGCCGGCATGTCAATCTCACCCATAATGATTTTAAAATGCCAAATGAGCGCTTCCATCTTTGTGTAAACATCTTCCTTCTTTGGCAAATAATATTCAGGAACATCCGCATGAAAAACTTCAGCTTCTTTACCTTTAAATTCCTGCACTTTCTGATAAGCCTGTTTAATGATTTCAATTGATTGCCACATCTCCTGTTCACGCACTAAAAACCTATCATAGCAATCACCTGTTGAACCGACAGGAACCTCAAAATCAAAGTCCTCATAACTGCAATACGGTGAGAACACACGTACATCGTAATCAACACCTGCAGCACGAAGATTTGGTCCGGTAAATCCATAATTTAATGCACGTTCAGCGCTGATTGGACCCGCACCTATTGTACGTTCCATAAAAATTCTGTTGCGCATTAAAAGGTTTTCAAACTCTTTTAAGACACGCGGATATTCATCTAAAAACTTTTCTAATTTTTCAAAAGCAACGTTTGGAAAATTTCTTTCAAAACCGCCAATGCGTCCAATGTTTGTTGTTAAACGTGAGCCGCAGATAGATTCATAAATTTCATAAATCAGTTCACGGTATTGCATTACATATAAAAAACCTGTAAAGGCCCCAGTATCTACACCTACGATTGAGTTACAGATAAGATGGTCTGAAATTCTAGCAAGTTCCATTATGATTACACGCAAATAATCAACGCGCTTTGGTGTTTTTACTTTGAGAAGTTTTTCGCATGTTGTATGCCAGCCCATATTATTTATAGGACTGCTGCAATAATTCATCCTGTCAGTAAGCGGAGTAATCTGATAAAGCGGCCTGCGTTCTGATATCTTTTCAAAAGCACGATGAATGTAGCCAATTGTTTGCTTTGCAGAAACAACACGTTCACCATCCATCTCTAAAATATTCTGCAGCACGCAATGTGTTGCCGGATGTATTGGCCCAAGATTAAGCGTTGTAGTTCGCTTTTCTATCGAACCATCCGGAAGTACAATATGTTTATCTGTTAATGTAACGAAATCCTGCATAAATCAATTTAACAATCAGCCAATTTAAAAATGCTATATCAATTTATCTCCAACATTATCTTTTTCTAATTCGACAACGGTTGTATCGTCGCTTGTTTTTACGGTTCCATAACCTAAACTTCCACCACGACCGAACATTTCATCATCTTTATCTTTTCTTGTCTGGTCTTCTAAAGGATATTCTTTTCGCATTGGAAAATAATCCATTTCATCAACATTTAAAATGCGGATTAAGTTTGGATGACCAATAAAATTCACACCATAGAAATCATATGTCTCTCTTTCCAGCCAATTAGCAGCTTCGAACAATCTTGTGGCTGTAAAAATATCTGGCCTATTTATGTCGAGATAGGCTTTAAAACGAATTCTTATGTTATCTGAAAGATTGTGCAGATGATAAACGATTGCTAACTCTCTTCCTTTAAAATCCGGATTATGAACAGCGCAAAGTGTAGTAAGAAATTTAAACTTTAATTCCTCATCATCATACAAAAACTGCAAAAGTTTAAGGTTCATTTCTTTTGGCACTTCAAAAGTCAACATGCCATAAGGTTCCTCAAAATTGCTAACCTGATCACCAAATCTTCCTACTAATCTTTCTTTTATTCTTTCGTTTTCTAACGCCATTAGCTAACAATTTGTCGAATTGATTATTGTATTCCATAACTACCGAGCAGCGCTTTGTAATGGTCACTGTTTCTTCTGCGTAAACTTTCGTTGTGCACCAATTCCTGAATTCTTAATATCCCATCAATTACTGCTTCTGGTCTTGGCGGACAACCGGGAATATAAACATCAACGGGAATTACCTGGTCTATGCCTTGCAACACTGAATAACTATCAAAAATTCCACCTGATGCTGCACATGCGCCCATCGCTAAAACCCAGCGTGGTTCTGCCATTTGCAGATATACTTCTTTTAACACCGGCCCCATTTTTTTTGCAATTGTTCCCATTACCATTAATAAATCGCACTGGCGTGGAGTAAATGCTAAACGTTCTGAACCGAACCTTGCCAAATCATAATTTGATGCCATCGTTGACATAAATTCTATACCGCAGCAGCTTGTTGCAAAAGGTAAAGGCCAGATAGAATTTTTTCTCGCCAGCCCAACAATTTTTTCAAAACTGGTAGCAAAATAACCATTCCCTTGTTCGCCTTCCGGCATATCTGCCAAAGCGATATTATCATGAATATTTGTTTCCTTGGGATGTATATTAAATCTAACCGGTCTTGCCATAATTTTTAATTTTCCAATTGCACAAAATCAATCTTCCCACTTTAAAGCACCTTTTTTGATAATGTAAACAAATCCAATCAAAAAAAATCCAACAAAGAATAATACTTCAACAAAACCATGCCAGCCAAGTTGTTTAAAATTGATTGCATAAGGATAAAAGAAAATCACTTCCACATCAAACAAAACAAACAAAATAGCAACCAAAAAATATTTAATAGCTAAGGGCTGGCGTGCGTTACCATGAGTTTCTATTCCGCTTGCAAAATTTTCGAGCTTTTCTGCCGTTTTTCTTTTTGGACCAACAAAGTTTGAAGCAGTTATCATAGTTGCTACAAAACCGGCTGCAAAAAGCAATTGAATTCCTATTGGTGCATAGTCAGATGAGGTTCCTGTAACGGCTGTATCAAGCAAATAAAAAAATGAATTCATCAAGGTGCTTTACAGCACAAAAGTACGTGGCAAATGATAATATAAAAAACATTAGTTGACGATGAAACTGATGTTACTTATTAATTTACAAAATTCCACCATATACCAACTCTGAACCACAAAGCACGTTGCGGATAACCGGGGGCAACAAAATTATATTTGGTGAATGAAAAGCCATTGGAAGGATCAGCGGTATCCAGATTTTCCAAACGCACAAAGCATTTGAAGCTTTTTATGCGAAAGTCGAAGAAAAAGTTTATATCGGGCTTGGTAGTAATGCTTGTTGTATCCTGGTAAATAAATTGCCCGTTTAAAGGATTATAACCCGGCGCTTTATATGGCGTGTAATAACGAATTTCAATACCTGTTGATAAAAAAAGATTTTTATAAAAATTGCCTTCAAAAGCAAAGCGGCTTCTTGCCAAAACAAGAGGCAATGCAATTGGCGGATTGCCGGCTGTTTGCTGCAGGTTGCCTTCAAGATACCAGGTAAAATATCTACTCACACGTATTGTTTTTTGAGCGGCTACATGTAATACATTATATATACCTGATGCCTGCGTTGCTGTATACAAGCCCGTGAAATAAGTATAGTTTGTAAAAAGATAATATTCGCCGCTTAACTGCAGCGCAAGTGGCGGCACCGTTATGTTTGCAAATAACCTTGTAATATTTTCTTTTTTAAAACTGCCTTGCGGAACTACAGGAAAATTTGTTAGCGACTTTACCACGGTAATCTGCCTCCCGGTGTTAGAATCTATTAGTTGTGATGAGGTAACACCACTTTCTATAAATGAAGGCGTTCTGTTTACATTTTGAAAACCTATCTGTAATGAACCATTATTATGACGCAACGAACGCTCCAGGCTTATATAAGCCGCATAATCGCCGGTATAATTACCGGTCACATACAACTTGCCTGATGCATCTACATCATATAATTGATTACGCGTTCTGTTACGGTATTCTGCACCCGTATAGATGTTATTGTAACGTTGCTTGTACACATCAAAGCTGCCATTAATTATTTCAGCGCCTGCATTTAGCTTTAAAAACTGGTTAAGATTATTTTTTTGTGGATAAGATATTAATGCAAAATCATTGGTCAGGTTTTTCCATGTATCCCTGAACCGGACCGAATCAGTACCTGCCGCCAAACTATAATTAAAATAATTATAATAATCTGAATCAGCAGCAAACAAGTCATGATACTCATAGGTATTTTTCGAAAACTCGATGGTATGCTGAATGCGAAAGCGTGGATAAAATAACTTGTATGTTACTGAATCAACTACTAAAGAATCTTTTTGGCCAAAATCATAACTGTGCCGCATGATAAACACAGACTCTTTATATTCTGTGCCGATACTTATGCTTGAATTGAAGATAGTACGATATGTATTTAACTTGCTTCCAAGTTTTGTGTCGGCACCAAACGGGTCATTAAAAGAAAGGCTGTCGAGGTCCTGGCCTGGCTTTAATCCACCATTTTCTGATGAAAGAATTTTATTATTAATAAAAGCAAAATAATTTGTATAGCGTTTATTCTTACTCTGATAAAAAGTATTAAACCGGAGGTTGCTGTTATTAGTACTTTGATTTTTAAATGCACCGGGCGAATTAATTATCCTAAAATCAAAAGCTACATTAAAGTTCGGTTTGCGGTTTTGTGTGTGAAACAATTCTATCATTTGTTCGGCACGGCTGCCTATTAAATAAATTGTCTCAGAATATGGGCGTGTGGTTTGAAAAAATTTTGTATTCTCAGGTGTGTAACGATAAATATCGTATGCATGAAACCCTGCATCAAAACCGGGTTTAAGATTTGGTTGAAAAATTAAGGAATGCGCCGCCGCGCCAAAATTACCTAAGTCATTATACCACCAGGGCACAGGATATCTTGAGTAAAAATCATTTATGGAAGAATCAATTTTGTTGAGGTGTGTCGAATCAAGGTAACGGTAAGAAATGGTTATTGAGTCAGCGTATTTATCACGATGCTGCAAAGTTTGATTAGTTGTATCTCTTTTAATTGGGTTGCCATGACTATCATATTGAAATGTGCCGGTGGTATCAGTTTGTGCAAACATTGCTGTTACACACAGCAACATCATAAATAAAAAAACAAAACTTAACAGCTTAAACAATGAAGGCAATTATTAGTAATGATGCAAAATAAAATGAAAGCTGTGAATGAAACGATAATTGAAAGTTGATGTTTGAAATAACCACCTTATTGTTTGAAAATCACATCTCATTGTTTAAGAATTGCATCTCATTGCTTGAAAATGCCATCTCTTTGTCTGAAAACGCATCTTATTGCCTTAGGAATGCATTTTATTGTTTGAGAATCGCACCTTGTTGCCTGAAAATGCCATCTCATTGTGTGAAGAACACATTTCGTTGCTTGAAAACCGCATCTTATTGTTTGAAAAAGCCATCTTATTGGCTAAGAGACCATTTATTAAAGCTAAAACACTTCCTTCACTACATTCTTAATAGTTCTTGGTTTGCCCAGAGTATAATAATGCAGCACAGGCACACCAAACTTTTTTAATTCTTTGCTTTGCTGAATAAGCCATTCCGTTCCAATCTTCTCTACTTCATCATCGGTTTTGCAACGCATAATAGCTTCTGATAATATTGTTGGAATATCAACATGAAAAATTCTTGGTAAAATGGATAATTGTTTTTTAGTAGTGATGGGCTTTAAGCCTGGAATGATAGGAATATTAATATCATTTGCCCTGCATGTTTTTACAAAGTCAAAATACTTTTGATTATCAAAAAACATTTGTGTCATTACAAATTCAGCACCGCAACCAACTTTATCTTTTAAACGGTTTAAATCAATTTCAGGGTTTGGCGCTTCAAAATGTTTTTCAGGATAACCGGCAACGCCAATGCAAAATTTTGTTTTACCACCATTGCGTATATCATCATCCAGGTAAATTCCTTCATTAAGATTTACAATCTGTTTCAGTAGATCTTCTGCATATTTGTTACCATCAGGTTCGGGCTCAAATGAAGCAGCATTTTTATCAGCATCGCCGCGAATGACCAGCACATTATCAATACCTAAAAAATTTAAATCAATTAATGCATCTTCTGTTTCACGTTTGGAAAAACCACCGCAAATAATGTGCGGCACAGCATCAATTTTATAATGATTCATTACGGCAGCGCAGATACCAACTGTTCCCGGTCTTTTACGCACTTCAACCTTATCAAAACTGCCATCTGCTTTTTTCTTAAATGCTGTTTCACTGCGGTGATAGGTAACATTTATCCACGATGGTTTAAATTCCATCAGTGGCTCAAGATGATCATAAATGGAGTTAATGCTTTTGCCTTTTAAAGGCGGTAAAATTTCAAAAGAAACAAGTGTGTCTTTAGCGTTGCTGATGTGCTCGTTAATCTTCATTCAATAAAAATAAATGCCTGCAAAATAAAACATAAATAAGCATTCTGCATAGCTAAAAACTAAATGTGAACAGCATAAAGCCTGAATCTTTTATTAGGTTTGCATTGTTATTAAATTATGTTGAAAGATAAAATTTTAGTGATTGGCGCCAGCGGCCAGATTGGTGTTGAGCTAACGATGGCTTTGCGCAAAATTTATGGTAATGCAAATGTTGTTGCCAGCGATTTGCGTGAAGAAAATGAATTGCTGAAAGGCACCGGTCCGTATGTTTCTTTAGATGTGATGAATAAAGAAATGCTGCATGTGCAGGTGATACGTCAAAACATTACACAGATATATTTATTGGCGGCAATCTTATCCGCCACCGGCGAAAAAAATCCCAACCTTGCCTGGAACTTAAATATGCAAGGCTTATTAAATGTGCTTGACATTGCCCGTGAAGAGCAGGTGCAAAAAGTTTACTGGCCAAGCAGCATTGCTGTGTTCGGACCAACATCACCCAAAAAAAATTGCCCGCAGCAAACCATTATAGAACCCATAACGGTGTATGGCATCAGCAAATATGCAGGCGAGTTTTGGTGCAACTATTATAACCGGCGTTTTAATGTTGATGTTAGAAGCCTGCGTTACCCCGGTTTAATTAGTTATAAAAGCGAGCCCGGCGGTGGAACAACCGATTATGCGATTGATATTTTTAATTGCGCTGTTGAAAGTAATAGTTATAAATGTTATTTGAAAGAAGACACTTATTTGCCGATGATGTACATGCCCGATGCAATTCGTGCAACTATTGAATTAATGGAAGCGCCGGTTGAAAAAATTTCAGTACGCACATCTTATAATATATCTGCGATTAGCTTCTCTCCCGCTGAAATTGCAGCATCTATAAAACAATATGTTACTTCATTCAAAATAAAATATAAGCCTGATTACAGGCAAACGATTGCTGAAAGCTGGCCGCAAAGTATTGATGATTCTGTTGCTGAAAACGACTGGCACTGGAAGCCTGAATATGATTTGCAAAAATTAACCGTTGATATGTTGAAGAACATAAAAAAGAATTAAAATGAAACTGAGTATTTCAATACTATTTTTTTTGGTTGTAAAAGTTGCTGTTGCACAAAACGATGATATTCCCGATTACCATAGCAAGAAAGATAACTTTTTAAAGATGCAGGAAAAAGATGTGCGTGCCGACCTTTCACAATTCACTTTTGCAGGCATCAGTGAGAGTCTGACAAAACATAAGCTTACTGAAGTTCCGGTAAAAAATGTAAGTAACAGCGAAGTTGATTTTGATAACGATACTATCCAGGTTCAAATTAAAACCGGCGGCTTTGATGCCACTAAACATAAGGTTACGTGGTTTGATGACAAGTATGCTGTTAAATTAGATAATCACCCTTTCTGGGGAACAGAAAATAAAATTCCAACATCATCAATAGCATCTGTTATTGCGTTAATTGATGGTGACACGGTTGTTATTCCGCCGGCTGCCTACGCTGATTTATATCAGCCTAAGTTATATTTTAATGATGCAAAAGGCAGCACAAAAAGCTATTGCAATATTTATGAATCTGCTAATCACCATAATTATTATATATACATGTTAAATGGTGAAGGCGCCGGCCGTTATGAAGTTACCTGGGTTATCCAGGATAAGCATTATTTGCGCCGCGTGGTTGACTGGGGATTTTAATCTGAATTAAACTTCTTGCAAACACTCATAAAAAATATTGCCTGCCTTGTAAATGTGCGTGAAGAAAATAAACTGCTTCGCGGAAAAGAATTATCTGTTTTGCCTTGCATTAAAAAAGCTTATTTAATTGTTGAAGATGGATTGATAAAAGAATTTGGTGAACAATCAGCTGTAAATAGCGAACTGCTCACAGCTCATAACCCACAACTCACAATTATTGATGCAAACAATGCTTACGTACTTCCATGCTGGTGTGATAGTCACACACATTTAGTTTTTGCAACAAGCCGGGAAGATGAATTTGTTGATAAGATAAAAGGGTTAAGCTACGCTGAAATTGCATCAAAAGGTGGTGGCATTTTAAATTCAGCCAACAAGCTCAATGCAATGAGTGAAGATGATTTATTCATGCTTGCACAACAACGGTTGAACGAAGTAATTCAACTTGGAACCGGAGCAATAGAAATAAAAAGCGGTTATGGTTTAAGTGTTGAAGGTGAAATGAAAATGCTGCGGGTTATTCAGCGTTTGAAACAGTCTTCAATCATTCCAATTAAAGCAACATTTTTGGGTGCACATGCTTATCCGGTTCAATATAAAAACAATCATGAGGCATATATAAAATTGATTGTTGATGAAATGCTGCCAAACATCGCAAAAGAAAATTTAGCTGATTATATTGATTGCTTTTGTGAAGAAGGTTTTTTTTCTGCTAATGAAATGAAACGTGTTTGCGAAGCAGGATTTAAGTATGGTTTAAAGCCAAAGCTGCATGTAAACCAGCTCAACAACATTGGCGGCATTGAAGCTGCGATTAAATTAAATGCATTAAGTGTTGACCATCTTGAAACAATGAATGATGATGAAATAAAACATCTTTCAAACAGCAATATCATTGCAACATTGCTTCCAACAGCTGCCTATTTTTTAAGAATGAATTACCCGCCTGCAAGAAAATTGATTGATAACAACTGCGCTGTTGCTTTAGCATCAGATTATAATCCTGGTTCGTCGCCTTCGGGTAATATGAATAACGTTGTTTCAATGGCATGTATTCAAATGCGTATGTTGCCCGAAGAAGTTATCAACGCTGCAACTATTAACGGCGCTTATGCTATGGAATTGCAAAATGAAGTTGGCAGTATAACGATTGGTAAAAAAGCGAATCTCATCTTTACAAAACCAATTTCTTCGCTTGCTAATTTGCCTTATTGTTTTGGAAACAATTTGATTGATAAGGTGATGATTGAGGGAGACTTTATCTAAATTATTATACAAAGAATATCTTAGCTTCTTTAAAACAATTCCATGCATCAATTAATAGAGTGTGTTCCAAATTTCAGTGAAGGAAACGACCTGACCATCATAAAACAAATTACTGATGAAATTGAAACTGTCGAAGGTGTTCGTTTATTAAATGTTGACCCGGGCAAAGCTACAAATCGAACTGTTGTAACATTTGTTGGTGAACCAAAAGCGGTTGTAATGGCTGCGTTTAAAGCTATAAAAAAAGCAGGTGAATTAATTGATATGAGTAGCCACAGAGGCGAACATCCACGCATGGGCGCAACAGACGTTTGCCCTTTAATTCCTATTGCAAACATTACAATGGAAGAAACAGTTGAATATGCACATAAGCTCGCAAAAATAGTGGGTGATGATTTGCAGATTCCTGTTTATTTATATGAGCATGCACAGAAAGATAAACTACGGCATAACTTATCTATCATTCGTGCGGGTGAGTACGAAGGTTTTTTTAAAAAGATAAAATTAGCTGAATGGCAACCTGATTTTGGTCCTTGTGATTTTGATGCAAAACGTGGCGCAACAGTAATTGGTGCAAGAGATTTTTTGATTGCTTATAACGTGAATTTAAATACGACTTCTGTGCGACGTGCAAACGCTATTGCATTTGATGTACGTGAAGCAGGCAGAACAAAAAAAGAAAACGGCAAGAATATATTAGATGAAAACGGAAAATTAATTGCAATTCCAGGCTCCTTAAAAAGTGTAAAAGCTATTGGTTGGTATATCGAAGAATATGGCGTCGCCCAAATTTCTATGAACCTAACAAACATTGGTATAACGCCTTTGCACATTGCATTTGATGAGGTTTGTAAAAAAGCAGATGCACGTGGCATTCGTGTAACAGGAAGTGAACTCGTTGGACTTGTTCCATTAAAATCAATGATTGATGCAGGAAAACATTTTTTAGAAAAGCAACAACGTTCAACTGGTATCTCAGAAAAAGAAATCATTCACATTGCTATTAAATCTTTAGGTCTTGATGAACTTGCTTCATTCAAACCGGAAGAAAGAATTATTGAATATTTATTAAAAGATAAGTCAAATAGCAAATTCATCAACACAACACTAACTGATTTCGCAGATGAAACAGCCAGTGAAAGTGTTGCGCCCGGTGGTGGTTCTATTGCTGCTTATGTTGGTGCGCTTGGTATTTCTTTAGGAACGATGGTTGCCAACCTTTCAGCGCATAAAGTTGGCTGGGATGAACATTGGAAAGATTTCAGCGATTGGGCAGATAAAGGCCAATACTATAAAAATGAACTATTAAAATTGGTTGATGCAGATACAAAAGCATTCAACCAAATTATGTCAGCATTTGGCTTATCAAAATCAACCGAAGAAGAAAAAAAAGTACGCACACAAGCTATACAGGAAGCCACAAAAAATGCAATTGAAGTTCCGTTTAAAGTAATGCAGTTAGCTTATGAAAGTATGATTGTAATTAAAGCAATGGCTGAAGTGGGTAATCCTAATTCGATATCTGATGCAGGTGTCGGTGCGTTGTGTGCAAGAACTGCTGTAATGGGTGCATTTATGAATGTGCGCATCAACGCAAAAGATTATGATGATAAAAATTTTGTTGATGATTTTGTTGTAAAAGGAAAGGATATAGAATCTAAAACAAAAAAGCTTGAAGAAGAAATTGTGAAAATTGTAAACAACAAAATCAACGTTTAAATATGTACCTGTAAATTAGTCTGCAGCAAATTCCATTTTAATAGCAATAGACCCGGTTTTTATTTTGCTTTAAGTATTGAAAGCACCTCCATAACTATAATCTTCGTTACTGTTTTTTCCTGTAATTTGAAATACCCCCATTGTTGGCTTTCTTAAATTGCCTAAGTTACTGCCTGCATTTTTTGCAATGGCTTTTGCCTTTGCTTTGCATCTGCACTGGCACGCGCAAGCAAATCCATTTTAACCTGTGATAATTTAGTATTATAAAAAAATGGTGGCTGCGAAGTAAATTCAACACCGTTTTCAATTAATTCCGTGGCTTCTCTTGTTATCCTATCAACCTTATTTACATCATTTGATTGTACCATAACAGTTTGGGTTAAATTATAACCTGTAAATTCCTAGCCAACCTGGTTACCATTTTCATTAGTTTTAGTATTGAATTGCTTGTCAATATTTACAGAAGAAAAAATTATTTGATTACCTAAAATTCCTTTACTGATCAAATACTTTTTTATAGCTGTCTCATCATTTTTTAAATCTGCATAGGCTGCTTTTAAATCCATCAATTTTTTTGAATATTATCCATTCCATACTATGAGGTCGCTCACAAAATCTTTTTTGCAAGCCCAGTTACAACAATAGTTTCCATGGCTTTTGATTTATATTTAAAAGCTGAACCGATAAGCTATGCAGCTACAATAAAAGACAAACCAGCAATAAGCTGCATTTACAACACGCATAAGTTTTGCAATTGAAAATTCAATTTACAATAAAGTTGATTTAATCTATCATTCACCATCAGCTTTCTTAATTATATCTTCAATTACCCGCGGAAAATATTCATATTCCAATCCATGAATTCTTATCGCTAAAGTTTCAACCGTATCATTTTTATATACAGGGCAGGTTATTTGAAAAATGACTTTGCCGTTATCATATATTTCATCTACAAAATGTATAGTAATGCCGCTTTCAATTTCTTTAGCTGATAAAACTGCTTCATGTACATAACTTCCATACATGCCCTTGCCACCATATTTTGGCAATAACGCCGGATGAATATTAATGATCTTATTTTGATAGGCATTAATTAGTACTGACGGAAGCTTCCATAAAAAACCGGCAAGCACAATGAAATTAACTGAAGCTTTTTTAAGTTCAGGAACGTAACCATCACCTTTAAAAAAATTCTCTTTTTCAATTACTAAATAAGAAATATTATTTCTTGCTGCAACTTTTATAACACCCGCCTGCGGATTATTACAAACAATTAAACAAATGTTTTCAGTTTGCGTTTGTTTAAAATACCGAATAATGTTACTGGCATTTGTTCCATTACCGGAAGCAAAAATTGCAATGTTTTTTTTATGATCTAATCCCATAAAAATCCTTGATGGTTAGTGTTATAAACGGGCATAACATAAGCATTAAAACATGTTAAAAAAAATTTTTAATGAAATGTGAATTGTCAACATCGTGTCATATTTTTGTCCGCATCGAAGAAATTTCTAACATCGCAACAATTGATTTGTGATATGTTTAAATTAAGACGAATAGCTACAATAAAAACATTCATTTACTTACTTTTTTTATCGGCTTTACTTTATTCAACGAATTCATCAGCGCAGGATGGACATGCTTTGTTTCAGGCAAACTGTGCATCATGCCATAAGGTAAATGCCAAATTGGTTGGTCCCGCATTAGCTGGTGTGGAAAGCAGGTGGCCTAGCAGGGATAAAATTCATTCATGGGTACATAATAGTTCAGCAGTTATAAAAAGTGGTGACCAATATGCTGTGAGTTTATACAATGAATTTGCTAAAACACAGATGACTGCATTCCCGCAGTTGGGTGATAAGGATATTGATGCTATTCTTGATTATATTAAATCAACTCCTGCAACACCTGCAGCTGCTGTAGGAACAACAACTACAGGCGCCTCTAGTGAGAATAATGGAGACCGGTCAATTATATTTGGAGTACTTACTCTCATTCTTGCAATAGTTGCCTTTACTTTATTACAGGTTAACGCTAATCTTAAAAAGATGGCTGATGATAAAGAAGGTGTTCCTGCACATGAACCTATTGCCTTCTGGCGTAATAAAACTTACATTACGCTTGGTACTCTTATTATATTTCTTATTGGTGGATATTATGTAACGCAAGGTGCAATCGGTTTAGGCCGTCAGCAAAAATATCAACCAAGGCAACCGATCTTTTTCTCCCACAAAGTGCACCCGGGCATTAACCAGATTAATTGTCAGTATTGTCATGTTGGTGTTTACCAGGGTAAACAGGCAACCATTCCTTCAGTAAATATTTGCATGAACTGCCATATGGCAATACAAGAATATAAAGGTGAGCAGCTTACTGATGCCAATGGCAATGAAATAAATGGTACAGCAGAAATTCAAAAGTTATATAAATATGCGGGCTTTGAACCGGGCAAACCATGGGACGCAAGCAAAGCCAAGTCTATAGAATGGGTACGTATTCATAATCTTCCTGATCATGTTTATTTTAATCATTCACAGCATGTTGTTGCCGGTAAAGTTCAATGTCAAACCTGTCACGGCCAGGTAACCAGCTATAATGAAATGTATCAATATTCATCTTTAGCTATGGGTTGGTGTTTAAACTGCCATCGCTCGACAAAAGTGCAATTTGAAACTAATGGTTTTTACAGTATGTATGAAAAATATAAAGAAGATATTAAAAACCATAGAATGGATAGTGTAACTGTGAAAGATATTGGTGGGGCTGAATGTCAGAAATGTCATTATTAATCAGATAGAAGGCACATACGAATCAGTTTATTATGGACAAAAAGTATTGGCAAAATTTTGGACAGATGAATGAGACTAAAGCTTCGAAAAAAGCTTCTGATGATGAGTTTAGGGAAGAATTGCCTTTTGAATTTGGAGATAAATTATTAAAAGCTCCCACACAAAGAAGAGACTTCTTAAAATACCTTGGCTTTAGCACAACTGCTGCTATGCTTGCTGCAAGTTGTGAAGTACCCGTAAGAAAAGCCATTCCTTTTGCTAACAAGCCTGAAGATATTGTTCCGGGCGTTTCAAATTATTATGCTACAACTTATGTTCAGGATGGTGAAGCAATAAGCGTTTTGGCAAAAGTGCGTGATGGCCGCCCTATAAAAATTGAAGGCAACAATTTATCAACAATTACCAAAGGCGGAACGTCTGCAAAAGTGCAGGCATCTGTTTTAAGCTTATATGATACTGCACGTTTACGCTTTCCAACAATTGATGGAAAAGAAGTAACACTTGCTTATATTGACCAGGCGATTGCCGGTGCTTTAGGCAGTCTTGGTGGTGCACCAATTGTTTTGTTGACGAGTACAATCAATTCACCAACTACACTGCAAGCCATCAATCAGTTTTTATCTAAATATGCAGGCAGCAAACACATAGTGTATGATGCCGATTCTTATACCGGAATGTTGCTTGCAAACCAGACATCTTATGGCAAAAAAGCTATTCCTTCTTACAATTTTGATAAAGCAAAAGTTATAGTAAGCATTGCTGCAGATTTTTTAGGAACATGGTTAAGCCCAATTGAATTTGCTTCACAATATGCCGTTGGCAGAAGATTGGATGAAAGCAATCCTGCAATGAGCAGGCATTTTCAGTTTGAATCTATTCTTAGTTTAACAGGCTCAAACGCAGATGAGCGTTATATACATCGCCCATCTGAAACAGGAGCCGTTGCTGTTGCATTACTGAATGCTTTAAACGGGCAAGGTGCATCAGACATAAATGATGCAAAATTGAAAGACGGCATTACTAAAGCTGCAACGGAGTTATTAGCCAATAAAGGAAATGCACTGGTTGTAAGCGGAAGTAATGACCCGAATGTTCAACAGGTTATCAATGCAATTAATAACGCTATTGGTGCAGAAGGTTCAACAATTGACTGGTCAGTAACCAATAATAGCAAAGCTGGTATTGATATAGATTTCGCCGGTTTATTAAATGATATAAATGCAGGAAAAGTTGGTGCTTTATTAGTTGCTTGTGCGAATCCTGCTTATACCTGGTCCAATGCAAAAGCTTTTAAAGATGCATTAAAAAATGTAAAAGTTACTGTTTCATTTAATTCAAAAAATGATGAAACAACACAGCTTTGTAAATATGTAATTCCTGATCATCATTATCTTGAAAGCTGGGGTGACGCAGAACCGAAAACCGGTTTTATTTCTTTGATGCAGCCTGCTATAAATCCATTATTTAAAACAAGACAATGGCAGGATAGTATTGTAAAATGGAGTGGAGCTGCAGCAGATTATCATACTTATTTTAGAAATTACTGGAATGGAAAATTAGGTGGTGAGCCGGCTTTTAATAAGGCTCTGCAGGATGGTGTTTTATTAGCAGCTGGAACTATTTCTGATACCGCCGCTGACACTTCAAAAACGATTACTTCTTCCCTAAAAAGTGCAGGTATTGCATCTTATAATAATGCTTCAATATCGAGTGCTGTAACTGCGGTTAGCAGTACTTCAAAATCAACCAATACAGAACTTGTTTTATATAAAAAAGTAGGCATTGGTTGTGGTGAGGGGTCAAGTAATCCATGGTTACAGGAAATGCCCGACCCTGTTACAAGGGCAACATGGGATAATTATGTTATCATCTCGCCTGCTATGGCAAAAAGCCTGTTGGATATTGACTTGAATGATAACGGTCAGTCTGACGCTTATGAAGTGCATCCTGCGAAAAAAGTTTTGAAAGTAATGGTGAATGGTAAAGGCTCTGTATCACTTCCTTTTTTAATTGTTCCCGGTGTTCAGCCAAATACAATTGGTATTGCTTTAGGATATGGACGCACAGAAAAATTAGGCAAGGTGTCTGAAAAAGTTGGTCAGAACGTTTTTCTTTTTGCTTCCTTTAATGGCACTTATGTTGATTATTCAGCTTTGAATGTTACGGTTGAAAAAACAAGCGATAAATCAGATATTGCACAGATTCAAACGCATAATGTCTATACAACTGTAACCGGTGGACGTGCTGATGTAATGAAAGAACTTACATTAGCTGATTTTAAAAAAGAGCCTGATGAAATTTTAAATGACCGGGAAAAAGAAGCAAAGCCATTTGGCGGACTACCTGCGTATGAAAAGCAAGGAACTATTTATCCTTATTATGATAAGCCAGGTATTCACTGGGGAATGAATGTTGATTTAAACACTTGCATTGGTTGCGGCGCCTGCGTGGTTGCATGTCATCTTGAAAATAATGTTCCGATTGTAGGCAAGAGTGAAGTAAAGCGTTTTCATGATATGCACTGGTTGCGTATTGACCGCTATTACAGCGGCGATATGGAAAATCCAACGGTTGTATTTCAACCTTTAATGTGCCAGCATTGTGATAATGCGCCTTGTGAAAATGTTTGCCCGGTAAGCGCAACCAATCATAGTAGTGAGGGTTTAAATCAAATGGCTTATAACCGTTGCATCGGTACAAAATATTGTGCTAACAACTGTCCTTATAAAGTACGTCGTTTTAATTGGGCTGATTATACAGGAGCAGATAGTTTTCCTGACAATCAGAATTTTACCGGTGTTGGCCAGCTTGATCCTGCAGTACATGTAATGAATGATGACCTTACCAGAATGGTGTTGAATCCTGATGTAACAGTGCGTGCCCGTGGCGTAATGGAAAAATGTACATTATGCGTTCAGCGTTGCCAGGAAGGAAAATTAAAAGCAAAAAAAGAAGGCAGACCGTTAAACACAAGTTTAGCATCTGTTAGCAATATGCCTGATGTGCAAACAGCTTGTCAGCAAGCCTGCCCAACGAATGCAATTGTATTTGGCAATGCGAATGATAAAAACAGCGCTGTAAGCCAGGTAAGGTTTAATAATAAATTCAGATTATTTCATTCTCTTGAACAGTTGCATACTTTGCCTAATGTTAGTTACTTAGCCAAAGTGCGTAATAGGGATGAAGAAATGGTGAACAATAAAGAAGGTTAGTAAGTTTCGATAAATATTTGGTGCGGACTGGATGAAAAATTAAGCAGTATGTTAAAGTACGAATCTCAGTTAAGAGAACCATTAATCGATGGTAATAAAACTTACCATGATGTTACTGAGGATATTTGTAAACCTATTGAAGTAAAACCAGGTAAGTTATGGTATGTAGGTTTTTTTATTTCGGTGGCATTTCTTCTGTTTGGGATTTACAGTGTATATCGTGAAGTTGTTTATGGTATCGGGCAATGGAACGTTAATCATACTGTAGGCTGGGGTTGGGATATTACAAATTTCGTTTGGTGGGTAGGTATTGGTCATGCCGGTACACTTATTTCAGCCATTCTTTTATTATTCAGGCAAACATTCAGAAACGGTGTTAACCGTGCCGCAGAAGCAATGACAATTTTTGCGGTCATGTGCGCCGGCCAGTTTCCTATATGGCACATGGGCCGTGTATGGCTTGCTTTTTTTACTTTGCCTTACCCAAATACCCGCGGTCCGGTTTGGCCAAACTTTGCTTCACCATTAATGTGGGATGTGTTTGCAATCTCAACATATTTTACTGTATCACTTTTATTTTGGTACACAGGTTTGCTACCTGATTTTGCTACTGTAAGAGATCGCGCCAGAACCAAGCTGCGTAAACTTTTATATGGTATTGCAGCTTTCGGATGGAGTGGTTCAACCAAACACTGGCAAAGACATGAATCTTTATCATTGGTACTTGCAGGCCTTGCAACGCCGCTTGTATTATCAGTTCACACAATAGTATCATTTGACTTTGCAACATCTGTAATACCGGGATGGCATACAACAATATTTCCTCCTTACTTTGTTGCCGGGGCAATCTTTTCAGGGTTTGCTATGGTGCAAACATTATTACTCATTACACGTAAAGTTTTAGGTCTTGAAAGTTATATCACTATCGGTCACATAGAGGCAATGAACAAAGTAATCGTGTTAACTGGTTCTATTGTTGGTTGCGCTTATTTAACTGAATTGTTTATGGCGTTTTACAGCCAGAATCAATACGAAAATTATGCATTCTTTTATAGCAGGGCAAACTTTTTTAGCCCCTATGGATGGGCATATTACAGCATGATGTTTTGTAATGTAGTTTCTCCGCAGATTTTCTGGTTTAGAAAAATGCGCCGTAATCTATGGGTGACTATGTTTATAAGTATAGTAGTAAACGTTGGAATGTGGTTTGAACGCTTTGTGATTATTGTTACATCTTTATTCAGAGATTATCTTCCATCTTCATGGCCTGTTTATTACAGCCCGACTATTTGGGAGGTTGGGTTTTATCTAGGTACGTTTGGATTGTTCTTTACCTGTTATTTCCTTTTCTCAAAATATTTCCCGGTTATAGCTACTGCAGAAATAAAATCAATTTTAAAAATATCAGGAGAGAGTTATAAAAATAATATGAACTCTCTTGAAGCAGAACCTGTCGAAGAGTTTGCACTTGAAACTGTACATTAAAAACTGAATTAAAAGCCTGGTTAGAATATGGCAAAAAAGAAATTTGTTGTTGGTTGTTTTGATGATGAGAATGTTTTATTTCCTGCTATTAAAAGAGTAAGGCTTGCAGGTTATAAAATTCATGATGTATATACACCTTTTCCTGTGCATGGCCTTGATCATGCAATAGGTTTACGCGAAACAAGCTTGCATACTGCCGGTTTTATTTATGGTATTACAGGCACTTCAATTGCCTTAGGCGGCATGGGTTGGATATTTACAAGTGACTGGCCTTTAAATATTGGCGGCAAGCCGCATTTTCCTTTACCGGCTTTTATTCCGATAACTTTTGAAACAACGGTTTTACTTTCTGCAGTTGGTATGGTATTAACTTTTTGCTATTTGTGCCAACTGGCTCCATTTATAAAAAAACATCATTTTCATTTACGTGCTACAGATGATCTGTTTGTAATGGTTATTGAAGCAACATCTAAAACCAATATAAATGATCTGCAGGATTTTTTAAAAAATGCGGGTGCCATAGAAATTAGTGTTCAGGATGTAGAAGCCGGCTGGTGGATTGGAAGGTATGACAGGGATCAAAAATTAATTAAAGAAGAAGATATACAGGTTGTTATTTAATTATAAAAAATGAAAGCTAAGCTTATTACATCTTTAATAATTACAGGCTTATTGGTAGCGGGTTGTAATCAGGTGCGCAGAACGCCGGGCCGTGTTTACATGCCTGATATGGGTTACAGCCGTGCTTATGAAACTTATGCAGATCATAGCAACTTAGCAAAAGAAGGTGTGTTTTATAATAATATGCCCGTTGCCGGCACTGTAGCACGTGGAGAAGAAATGCCTTTTCTTTTAACGAAAGATGGAGTTGGTGATTCAACTAATTATGTAGCATCAAAACAAGTTACAAATCCGCTGACTACTATAGATTCTGTTCAAATGACAGAAGCTGAACGTTTATATCTTATTAATTGCGGTATCTGTCATGGGCCGAAGTTAGATGGCAACGGACCTTTATATAAAGATGGTAATGGGCCTTTTCCTGCCAAGCCAGCTACATTGGTTGGCGATGTGAAATATGAAACTATGCCGGAAGGGCAAATGTTTTATTCTGTAACATACGGAAAGAATTTAATGGGTTCTTATGCATCTCAGTTGTCAAGGCATCAGCGTTGGATGGTGATCGCTTATATTAAGTCGAAGCAAAATGCTGCACTTTCCACATCAAAACCTTCAGCGTCAGATAGTGCAACTGCAACACCTACAATGTCTGAAGCAGCGTCCAAGGCAAAAACAGGATCAAAAAAATAAATGGATAGATAAAAAACTTACAATGACATCAATAAGAGAGCAATTTGAAATTCCTTCCAAAATGAAAACATGGTCAATGGTTTTAATTATCATTGGCGTTATTGCTTTCATACTCGGATTGATTACAAAAGGCGTTAGTAATGATGAGCATCAGCGGGCTATTTTCATCGGCACACTAATGTACAACAGTATTTTCTTCACACTCATTTGTAACGCCAGCATGTTTTTTATTTGCGCTATTACACTTGCAATGGGCGGATGGAGCACTGTTTTAAGAAGAGTGCCTGAAGCTATTTCTACACTTGTTCCGGTATTTGGTTCTATAACATTTATCATCTTTATATATATTATTTTTATAAGCCATAATTACAACGTATATGAATGGCTTGATAAAGCTTTTGTTGAAAAAGATGAAGTTTTAAAAGGCAAGAGCGGGTTTTTAAATCCTAGTTTTTTTATTTTATGGTCAACGCTTGCTATTGGTTTATGGAGCTTGCTTGGCTATCGTATGCGTAAACTTAGCAGCGAAGCAGATGAAGGCCCAATGGATTTTGAAAAAGGCAAAAGTTATATCTGGAGAAATACTGTTACAGCTGCTTTGTTTATTGTGTGGTTTGCCTTAACAGTTGGGTCAACTGTTCCGTGGTTCTGGATGATGAGCATTGACCCGCACTGGTATAGCACCATGTATAGCTGGTACACATTTATAAGTTCTTTTGTTTCAGGCATGAGCCTGATAGCACTTTGGGTAATTTACCTTAAGAACAAAGGTTATCTTGAATATACTAACCAGGAGCATTTGCATGACATCGGCAAGTTCATGTTTGCATTCTCCATTTTCTGGACTTATCTCTGGTTTTCTCAATATATGCTTATATGGTATGGAAATATTCCTGAAGAAACCATTTACTTTAAACACAGGGTTCAAGGGCCTTACAAAGGAATATTTTTCATGAACCTGATTATAAATTTTGTTTGCCCTATTCTTATTTTGATGAAGCGTTCAGTAAAGCGTAATTATACTTGGATGACGTTTATGGCAGTACTGATTATATTCGGTCACTGGATAGATTTTTACCAGATGGTTATGGGCAGCATAAGAAAAGAACAAGCAGGTTTATCATGGCTTGATTTTGGAATTGCATCGCTTTTTATAGGATTAATGATACAATTCACAGGCAGGGCTTTAGCAAGTAAACCACTTGTTCCGAAGTATCATCCTTTCTTGAAAGAAAGTATAATTCATCATACATAATTTGTAAAAATATAAGCTGAACCATGTCAATGTTTTTTATCATAGCTGTTATTGTTTTAATCTTCATGATTATTTTCCAGATAGCAAAAGCCAGCGAATATGTATCCGTTATTAAAGGAGAGGAAAAAGCCAAAAAAGAACAGAATAAAATAAATGGCTTTTTTATGATTGCTTTTTTAATAGCAGGCCTTATTGGTATTTATTTATGTAATAAAGCACTTTATCCCAAAACACTTTTAATACATGATTCTGCAAGTGTGCAAGGTGAAAAAGTGGATTCAATGTTAAGGGTAACACTTGTTATTACGGGCATTGTATTTCTTATCACACAAATTGCCCTTTTCTGGTTTGGTTTCAAATATCAGCAAACTGACAAACGCAAAGCTTATTATTATTTGCATAACAATTCATTAGAGCTAATATGGACGGCAGTACCCGCAATTGCTATGACTGTTTTAGTTGTAATTGGCTTGCGTAACTGGTATTCATTTACAGGAGCAGCACCAAAAAATGCAATGCAAATTGAGGTTGTAGGAAAGCAGTTTGGCTGGATATTTCGTTACTCGGGCAATGATAAAATTTTTGGTAAAAAATATTATAAGCTTATTGATGACGCAGGCAATAACACTCTAGGACAGGATTGGAAAGACCAGGCAAATTTAGACGATGTAGTTGTTCAGGGAACAATGTATTTGGTAAAAGATAAGCCGGTTAATTTAATTATTGGTTCAAGGGATGTTATTCACGATGTTGGTTTGCCACAGTTTCGTTTAAAAATGGATGCCGTTCCTGGCACACCTACTTCACTTTGGTTTACACCCAAATACACTACAAAAGAAATGAAGGAAATTACAGGTAATCCTGATTTTCAATATGAACTAAGTTGTGACCAAATGTGTGGTAACGGCCATTATTCAATGCGTGGGATTATTGTAGTAGTTACACAGGCTGAGTACGATGTTTGGTTAGCACAGCAAAAACCAAATTATTATGCGGTTTTCCCTGATAAGGATCCATCTAATCAAAAGCCTCAGTTGGCGGATACAACAAAAACCACGGCAGCAATAAGCGCGTTGCCATCAAAAAAGATGTAATAAAAACATTCTTCAACCTAAAGCGTTTAATAATTATTAATAAAGATTTTATGAGTAACGAACCAGTAATGCATGCAGATACCAGCGTAAGTGTTCCGGTAGAAGTGCAGCATCATGAAGAACATGTGCATCATGAGCATCATCAAAGCTTTATTACCAAATATGTTTTTAGCCAGGATCATAAAATGATTGCCCGGCAATTTTTAATTACAGGAATGATTTGGGCAGTGATAGGTGGATTGATGTCTGTACTTTTTCGTTTACAGATTGGCTATCCTGAAGAATCATTTCCATTTCTTCAAAACTTATTGGGCAAGTGGTGGTTTGAAAACGGCCACTTGACAGCACAGGCTTATTATGCATTGGTTACTACACATGGAACCGTGTTAGTGTTTTTTGTATTAACGGCAGGACTAAGCGGCACCTTTGCTAACCTGTTAATACCACTACAGGTTGGTGCAAGGGATATGGCTTCTCCATTTTTAAATATGCTTAGTTACTGGTTTTTCTTTTTAGCCAGTGTTATTATGTTTTCAAGCATATTTGTTTCAACTGGTCCTTTCAGCGGCGGCTGGACAGCTTACCCTCCTTTAAGCGCTTTACATGATGCATCACCTGGTTCGCAACATGGCATGGACCTTTGGCTGATTGCAATGGCAACATTTGTTGTTTCTTCTCTGTTAGGTGGCTTGAATTATATAGTCACCATCCTGAACATGCGTACAAAAGGAATGAGCATGACAAGGCTTCCATTAACAATATGGGCACTTTTCTTTACTGCTGTTTTAGGTGTGCTTTCTTTCCCGGTTTTGTTGTCGGGATTAATACTGCTAATATTTGATCGCAATTTTGGAACGAGCTTTTACCTGTCTGATATTTATGTGGCTTCAACAAATACAGCGCTGCCTAACGAAGGTGGAAACGCAATTTTATTTCAGCATCTGTTTTGGTTTCTAGGTCATCCCGAAGTTTATATTATTCTCCTTCCTGCATTAGGTATGGTGTCGGAAATAATATCAACCAATGCACGAAAACCCATATTTGGTTATATGGCAATGGTTGCATCATTGTTTGCAATTGCAATATTATCTTTCCTTGTATGGGCGCATCATATGTTTGTAAGTGGCCTTAACCCGTTTCTCGGTTCAATATTCGTTTTACTTACATTGTTGATAGCAGTTCCATCTGCAATTAAAGTATTTAACTGGCTTACAACTTTATGGCGTGGAAATATCCGCTTTACTCCTGCCATGTTGTTTGCAATTGGGTTTGTGAGTTTATTTATTTCAGGCGGATTAACCGGTATCTGGTTGGGTAATTCTGCGCTTGATATTCACCTGCATGATACTTATTTTGTGGTAGCACATTTTCATATTGTAATGGGCGTGGCTTCCATGTTTGGGATGTTTGCCGGTATATATCACTGGTTTCCAAAAATGTTTGGCCGGTATTTAAACAACACGCTTGGTTATATTCATTTCTGGATAACTATAGCAGGTGCTTATATGATATTCTGGCCAATGCACTATGAAGGTTTGGCGGGCATGCCAAGACGTTACTACGATTACAGTTCCTGGACAAGTTTTAATCAGTTCGGAGGTTTAAACCGTATCATTAGCACTGTTGCAATGGTTGTATTTTTTATTCAGATTTTATTTTTGATTAACTTTTTTTATTCCATTTTCAAAGGCAGAAAATTAACCACACCAAATCCATGGGGTTCTAATACACTTGAATGGACTACTCCAATAGATACAGGTCATGGAAACTGGCCGGGCGAAATTCCTGAAGTACACCGCTGGGCTTATGATTATGGTAAAGATGGCCGTGAGTTTGTTCCGCAAAATGAGCCTGTTGGGCATGATGAAACCTCGCATTAAATTCTTTTGATTATTATTTATTATGTCCCGAAGTTGTTCGGGACATTTTTTTTTGTTGACATTTGCGCCGTGATTACAAAAAGCAATTCTGCCTCTTACAATCTCTCATTAAAATTTAAAGATTATTTTTTACTGATGAAGTTTACACTAAGCTTCACAGTTGTTTTTACCTGTGTGATTTGTTACCTGCTTGCGCCAAATGTTATTGGATATTCCTGGTTATACATTGTTATTTTATTTGTTGCCGGGTTGCTGATAACAGGCAGTGCAAATGCCATAAACCAGGCTGTTGAAAAAGATACGGACGCTTTGATGAAGAGAACAGATAAACGGCCTGTGGCAAGCGGAAGAATGTCTGTAAATGAAGCTTATGCGTTTGCTTTAATTGCAGGCTTAACAGGTGTTATACTGATGTATTTCTTTTTCAATATTTCATCTGCTTTGCTGTCTGCTTTCAGCATTTTTTTATACGCTTACATTTATACACCCTTAAAAAAAGTAAGTTCCATAGCAGTGTTGGTTGGTGCTTTCCCAGGTGCATTGCCTTGCCTGATTGGCTGGGTTGCAGCTACAGGTTTTATCAGCCCGTTTGCTGTGATTAATGTAAATGGGTTTACTCATTCAAATGGTGCCGGCTGGGCTTTATTCGGCATCCAGTTTCTCTGGCAGTTCCCGCATTTTTTTGCAATTGCCTGGCTCGCATATAAAGATTATGCTAAGGCTGGTTTTAAATTACTGCCATCCAGAGAAGGGCCAACTAAATTTACTGCATTACAAACCATACTATACTCCATCGTATTAATTCCCGCAGGTATATTGCCTTATTATTTTCATATAACAGGTATTATAAGTTTATGGATAGTGCTGGCGGCAAATATCTTTTTACTTATTCAATGCATAAGATTGTGTGCTGAACTTAATCTTGATGCAGCACGCCGTGTAATGTTCAGTTGCTATATCTATTTACCAGTTGTTTTTCTTTCGTTACTGGCAGATAAAGTGTAATTGAAAAATGCTGAGAGTTGTTACACAAGTATTCTAAAACAAAAACCCGCTTCTTAAAAAAGAAGCAGGTTTTCAATATCTTAAAAGATAAAATTATAAATTACTCCAGGTTATAGAAATTACCCTGCTATATTATTTCTATTGTAAATGCGCCTTTTTCAGTGGCACTTGTGTTCTTTACTATTAAAAAACGTTGCCTTTTGCGCCAAGTTGTTCCGGTGTTACCAGTTCCTGCTCATTGGGCTGAACAGTAAATGCGTTCTCAGGCATCGCATCATTTTTTTCGTGCACCAATGCTACCTGCAGGGCAGTATGTCCACGGTTAATTATCTTTATTTGTCGCTATCCTGCAAAGTCCTGTGAATACGTTTTTTTGTTCCCCACCATTCATATCTTGCTGAAATAAAGTTTGCCCATGGTACGCAGAATATCTATCTGTATAGTATCCGCAATCATTTCCGGTGTTTCTTTATAAAAATTCATAAGTAAACCCAGCACGCCGTATAAGCCGGTGCCAAGTGCAATACGGTTTGCCTCCAACTCTGTGCTGCTGCCACTTTTATTGCTTTTCCCGCCTTTTAGAACCGCGTTGGCAGCAACAAGGTCATTATGAAAACTATCAACTTCGGCTTTAAGCGTTTGCAATTTCGCATCATCGCCAATGGCAAGGCTAAGTTGTGCCTACTGCTGTAATTCTATCCTGCTGGCTGCCGGTTTGAAAAGGTGTACGGTGCCAGTAAGCTTCCCTATTTTTCGCTGCAGTTAAAAGTATAATTTTCAATTTTAGTTTTTTGATTTTCAAAATGAATTTAGATTTTAATGTATTCAGTAGGGGCAACATATCCCAGCGATGCATGTGGCCTTGAGCAGTTGTAATCTGTCCGCCATTGTTCTGCTTTGTCTCTTACTTCATTCAATGATGAGAACACATAAGTATTAAGTAACTCTCGTCTTATATTGCCGTCGCAACGTTCAACATAATGCAATCTTATGTTCTTTGCACCATGCATCAAGCTGTGATGAGATGAACTCAGGGCCGTTATCAACCCGTATCATTTGCGGCAGTTCTCTGAACTCTTTTAAATATTCAAGGCATCTTAATAATCGTGTTGTTGGAAGTGATGTATCTGTTTCTATGTGCAATACTTCGCGGTTGTAATCATCTACAATATTCAACAGCCTGAACTTTCTGCCATCCCATAAAGTATCGTTCATAAAATAAATACTCATACTTCATTGATGTTTTGCGGGTGAAAAAAGATTGCTTTACTCTTGCCAGCAATCTCTTCTTATACCTGCGGCGGACGTTAAGCTTCATGTTTGTATACACTCTGTACATGCGTTTATGATTCCAGTTAAATCCTTTTCTCCTGATGTGGTAATAGCTTTGCCATAAGCCAATAGATGGATGCTTGTCAACCAGTAATTGAAGTTCGCTGATCAGCGCATCATCTTTCTTTGGCTTATGTTTATAACGGCTGCTGCTTTGTGGTAATCTTATTGCTTTACATGCCTGTCGCTGGCTGATTTTATGGGTTGTCACCATATACTCAACCAGGCTACCTTTTTCGCCAGGCATTAAAATTTTTTGCTACAGATCCTTTAAAGCTTCATGCACTAAACTTAAATTGGGATACATGTGTTTAAGCCTGCTGTTCTCTTCCTCCAGCTCTTTTAGCTTCTTTAATTCCTGTACTTCCATGCCGCCATATCGTTGACGCCACTTATAAAATGCTGCAGTGCTTACACCTAACTCGCGGCACAAGTTTTTAGCGTCTCTGCCATGTTCATGTTCCTGGATGGCTTTTACAATTTGTGTCTCTGTAAATCTTGCCTTTTTCATATTTACTCATTTAAAATTAACTGTTTTGTCAACTTTTAAATAAGCGAATTTTAGGGGAGCTTACATATCTTCTCATTCCGTTTTCTTTTTTTGTAGGCTCTCTTAGCACAATCATCTGAGTAAAATTATGTAACAGTAGTTTTTGCCGTGAATACTTCATCGCAGAATTGACAAGTTTTTTCTAAGCGAATGTTGCTGCTCATATTGTTGCCTGTTGTAGCTGAATGTTGCAGGATGTAGTTGTATGTAGCATGTTCTCTCATTATGTTGACCGATTTGTGGGCAACAAATTAGCGCAACATTAAGATAACAAATATAACTAAATAAGTGGAGTTTGGCAACAAATAAAAGAAGAATGTTTATATATAAATATAATGAAAACAATTAGTTATGTAACAAATAAAGGATAATTACTTTCCGATACAAAAAGTAATTAAAATTGATTATTAATGTTTTATCTTCTTGAGATACAAATAAGATACAAAAATGTGTTTATTTATGTTTACGGTTTGATTTCAGTTATTCAAATCACTTAAATATTTAAACTCAGTTATCGTGCACTTGAGTTTAATTAACTTTATTAATAGTATCATGAAACGCTTCCCATGAATGCCAAAACTCCTGGTAAGCCTGTATAGGTTTTAATTGAATGCCCTTCATTGCTCCATCAATGCAAACACCATTTATGTTCCATGTTGATTGTGTTTTATCATCATGCAAAACATTTGTAACACTATCATAAGTAAAATGCAAAACACCATTTGTTGTATTGCGATTGAAAGCATAAAAGCTTCTTTTATTTTTATTCATAGTTAATAACAACGGTGTGCTTACGAATACATCTTCAATCACCTTTTTCTTTGCCAGTTCATTCCAGTCGTATGCTTTAAAATGATTGTTAACGTTCACACCAATTACCCAGGATTTAAATTTCCACGAAGCGCTATCACGTTTTTCCAAACCGCTTTTCAAAGTGTCTTCATCATAGCCTTTTAAATCAGCATATTCTTTTTTAAAGTTTGAATCAGGCTGTAGTATATAACTGTTTGGATGCAACGCAAGCCAATCACCCAATGCCATTTGTTGTGATGGAATTTCTTTTAAAGATGTTCCTTTCAATTTACCGGCAATGGCTTCACCGCTTTCCTGGCGCCACCAGCTTTTTGTAGTTGCGTCTTCAAACATAGCATTGAAATGGTCCATACCAACAAGCCTGAAGTTTTCAGGTTTGCCATTAACAACAGGACTATATGCCCTGCCTGTTCTGCATACGGTACAATAAGTAATCATTACAGGTTCACCGCCAATAGTATCTCTAACCTGGTGATGATAAC
>CAHJWK010000020.1 GCA_903642275.1 Chitinophagaceae bacterium | reverse complement strand
GATGCTTATTTTTATTAGGGCGATCTTCAACCAGAGATCATAATCCATTGCTAGTTTGTATGATTCATTTAAAAACCCAACCTTATCCAATACTTTTTTATTAATAAATACCGAAGGCTGCGGCGGGTTGCAATGTTGTTTGTTGTTCCAGTAAGTAAGTAGCCTGTTCAAATTGCAATTACTTCCATATTGTGTTATATAATTCCTGGCTGATGACTCGCCATAATAAAAATTAGCATCCCCATGCAATACATCAAACTGGTTTTGCTGCCATTGGGCTGCTACAGTTGCCAGTGTGTTGTCTGCATACCAGTCATCACTGTTTAGCCACGCAATTATATCGCCGGTTGCTTTTTTTAATCCTTTATTCACAGCCTCACTTTGCCCTCTGTCTTTTTCACTTACCCAATAAGCTAACCGGTGAGCATATTTTTTAATAATGTTAACAGAACCGTCTGTACTTCCACCATCAATAATAATATACTCAAGATTTAAATAGTTTTGATCAAGCACAGAATTTATGGTTTGCTCCAGGTATTGCGCTTGGTTAAAAGAAGGTGTAATAATAGATATTTTGGTAACTGGGTTTTGCATCAATAGATTTATTGATAGAACGAAACCATTTGCTTAACCTGGTTGATGGTATCTTCTGAAAACTTTTTATACCTGCTTTGTTTCAAATACTTTAATACCTTGGTATCAGAATATGGATAAGAAAATATGTGAGCTAATTTCCTGATGATCCTTGGCAGCAATTTAATTGCAAAGTGCTTGTCCTCAATTAAATAATTAAACAGCTTTTCATTAGCCGGCGAAAAATTTTTATAAATGAAAGAAAGTTCTTCGTCCCTTGCATCTCTTCCTGTTCCCGTTTTATGCGTGTCATGTATTCGGTATAATGATAGACACTCATTTATTGGTATAAAAGTTACCTGTTTTTGTTTTGCTCTTAAAAACCATTCCCAGTCAAAAGCGTAATGCATTTTTTCGTTTAGATTACCGGTTGCTTCCCATGCTTTTCTGGTAAAATAACTTGATGGCTGAATAATATAATCTGCATTCTCTAGTAAAAAATTTTCATGGTAATATTTCACATTGCTTCCATAAGAACTCAGGCCGTTTTTGTGATTAAAATGAATACAATTGCCAAAATAAAAATTTGCCTTTTCAGTATCGGAATTTGCGGCGATATAAGATAAAGCCCCGGGCATTAATAAGTCGTCACTGTTTAACCACAGCAAAATGTCTCCTGTTGCTCTTTCAAAACCTTTATTAATGGCATTGCTTTGTCCGGCGTCTTTTTCACTTACCCAAAAAGATAAACTATTGCTGTACTTTTTAATTATTTCAATGGTGTTATCGGTACTGCCTCCATCAAATATTATATATTCAAGATTTTGATAACCCTGACCAATTACTGATATAATTGTTTCTTCTAAGAAATGGCCTTGATTATAAGAAGGTGTAATGACAGAAATTTTAGGAGAGACCAACAAAATTTAATTAATCAACATTAAAAGAAGGTTTTAATAAGTTATTAAAAAGCTCATCTTATTAATTAAAGTTTAAACATTTTTTTTAAAAATTGCATCAGCCTGTAAAATTTCTCCATTTACGGGGGATGTTAATTGTTCCAAATTCCCGATATAGCTAAAATTCATACTACGTAGAATAGAATAAATTTCATCGAATGTTGGTTGATCCTTATATAATTCTTTAAATGAAATTTCTAAGATAATAGTATTTGCTTTTGAAGCAATGTTAGAGCCTCCTTCTAAAACAAATTTTTCATATCCTTGAACATCAATTTTTAATAAAAAAGGCTGTAGTATTTCCTCATCGTTTACTATACTGTCTAATTTTTCAATTTTAATTGTAGTAAACTCATCGTTAGTTGTATAGTTAAAAATTTCTTTATGAATTTCGTTCATTTCAAAAATTGAAGAAGAAGGCGAATATGTATTAAGATGGAAAGAAATTTCTCCGCTAATATCACCTAAACCGCAATTGTATGCTATAAATTTTTTATCATCACTAAATCTCTGCTTTAATTTTTCAAACACTTCTTGTATTGGTTCAAATGAAATTATGCTGGCGTTAGGCAACAAAGACCTTATCATGAGTGCAAACTGTCCTTCGTTAGCTCCAACATCAATAACGGTTTTGTAATTCTGACTCGTGAGCCAATTATCTAATTTATTTGGAAGAAATGCAGGAATATTATTAATTGGTGTACGTATTATTTTTTTACATTCATAACCTACACTATTTAATAATCGTTTAATTATTTTTTTAAACATGTTAATTAATTTGTCTTTCCTAGAAGCACTTTAAGCAATTGGATTTTTGTTGGTTGCTTTTTTTCTGATTGAGAAAAACGCAACTGAAACTTCTCTTTCCAATCAGTATCAATTATAGACTTAACATTTTCAGGAACGCACATAATAACGTCATCCTGTATTGTTGTAGAATTACTTGGAAAATATTGTTTTAATATGCCAAATATCTCGTCAATATATGGCCAATGACTTGATTCGTGTGGAGGAGGTAATGGACCTAAAAAACACCTTGCGTCATCTATAAATATTGTAGGATTATGAACATCTTTTATCGCTTCTAATTCTTTCATTAAAGGACATTCTTCATCTTTGCCTGCGGCACCAAAACACCAATGACCGTCAAGCCAAAAAAAAGCATTACCTACTAATGTTTTTACTAAACCAGGTAAAACATTTTTACTGTTTCCAACTAAAAATTTTATATTTTTTGGACAATCTGGTTTAGAAGAAGTTTTTTTACTTATAGACGGATCAATCTCGATGGTATAAATATTCCTAAAATATTTTGCTGCCCAAAAGCAGGTGCCACCTTCATAAGTACCTGTTTCAATAAAATTCTCAAAATTTATTTCGCTCGTTATTTTAATAACCAATTCTTTAGGAATTGAAAAACTAATAAACCCCATATTTAATCTTCTAATTTTTCGTAATTAATAATTGGCGCTAGCAATCCAGGCCTTGAAGTCAGCCAATTGGGAGATTCACTTAAACCACCTTCAATGTTAAAATAAATTATAGGACTGTTTTTTTCGGGTTCGATTATCCATTCTCTAAAGTGAATAGCCACAATACATTCTATCCTGTAGCTACCTTCATTCAAAAAATGTTGAGGGATCCACATAACCAGTTTATTATATTTTTCTTTCAAACTTGTCCACTCGGAAGTATTTTTATCAGTATTTGTTGACCAAAACAACAAATGACCATCTTGATTATATATGGCTATTCCAATAACTACCGAAGAGTTAAGTTTTTTTACATATCCTTCAATGCGAACACCAATTTTTTTATTATTTGTAAAAACAGCTTTTTCACTTAAACTTTCATCTACCGTAGCAATTTTTTCAATGGTGAAATATTCGTTATCGAAATAGTTATCATGTCTTATCCATTGACTACTTTGATTATTATCTGAAAGAAGATATTTACCAATAACTAATTTGGTTGGGCCTGTAAGACTAATGAAGCCGTTTTTTAAATATATGCATTCACTACACAACTGTTGAACAGCACCCATATTATGGCTCACAAACAGCACCGTTCTTCCTTCACCTTTACTAACATCATTCATTTTACCCAAACATTTTTTTTGAAACTCTGCATCACCCACAGCAAGCACTTCATCCACAATTAATATTTCACTTTCAAGGTAAGCCGCTACTGCAAATGCAAGCCGCACATACATGCCGCTGCTGTAGCGTTTAACAGGTGTGTCAATATATCTGTCTACACCGGCAAAATCAACGATCGCATCAAACTTGCGCTTTATTTCCTTTTTGCGCATGCCAAGTATAGCTCCGTTTAAATATATATTTTCTTTGCCTGTAAGCTCTGGGTGAAAACCAGTTCCAACTTCAAGCAGGCTGGCTATGCGCCCGTTACCGGTTATTATGCCAGTGGTTGGTGCAGTAACGCGGCTTAGTATTTTTAAAAGTGTGCTTTTACCAGCACCATTTCTGCCGATAATACCTACGGCATTTCCTTGTTCTATTTCAAAATTAATATCCTTCAAGCTCCAAATTATATCGCTGGTACCTTTAACAGTACGGTCATTTGTTTCACCAATTTTAAGAAAAGGATCTTCTTTGCCCCGTGCTTTTGCATACCAGCGTTTAAAATCACTTTGTAGCGTTCCGGTACCAATCTGCCCTAACTGGTAAGCTTTGGAAAGGTTTTTAACTTTAATAGCGGCAGGCATTATGCGACTAAAAATTTTGAAATTTTAATATCATCATCTTTATTTATAACATGATAATACTTAACGTTGCCAATATAACTTGCCCATAATGTAAATGTGCTTGGCGGGCCAATTAAATAATCACATTTACTCATAATAAAATGATCTATAAACCATGTTTCCGTTGATATTATATAATTCTGCTTTGGTTTGATGTTAATCTTTTGATCAGAAAATAAGATAAACAGATTTTTTTTGGTTGATTTTAGTTTTAACTCCTGTTCCATCTCATCAACAATACGCAGATAAACCGAATCATCATAAAAATACCTGCCATCTTCGAATGTGATATAATCTCCTTTTCTTAGGTGAATACCAATTAATGTTTGTTGAGCAGGTTGTTCATTTTTTAATTGATTGAATAAAGCATTATGCTGGTAAAAAACATCTTTAAGTTTATACTTTCGCTGTAAAAAAGATCTATGCTTTACCACCAGATCGTTTACATGAAAATACCAGCCCGAACAAAACCTGATACCTTTTTGATCTATTACTTTTTTTGATTTGGCAGCAAAATCACCCGGCGTATCAAATGTTTCAGTTTTAATAATATTTAACCTAACAAGGTAATTGGTGAACCTGTATAATGCTGTTTCTATTTTTGTACCTGGCTTTTGGTACAGATACTTTAAGTCAATAAATGAAAGGTTTATAAATTGTATGTTATGCTCAATGCAAAAAGACTCGAAATGTATCTGCTGAAAAAGCCGGTTGCTGTGATCGAAAGCGCCTTTATATAAAACAATTACATTCAAATATTTGCTGTCCTTTACTCATTGATATACCAATCATCAAACAAACTTATTTCTTCAAACACTCGTTTAAAGCCTTTGCCTGAAAGCAAAGCATGTATAAGATTTCTTTTCTCACTATAATTATGTTCTACCGTAATAATCTTTATTTTGTAGGCTGAAAAGTCGAATGCGTTAAGTATATCAAATTCCGAACCTTCTGTATCAACGGATAAATAATCTATTTCTAAAGGTGCGTTATATTTTTTGAGTAAACCAATTAGTGATATTGTTTGTACCTCGTACGTATTTTTTTTATTCCTGGTTGTAGCATTAAAATCCGTATCAACATATTCTGAAATAGTTGAAAATTCTGGGTTACTTACTTCATCAAAAATTAATCTGTTGCCAGAATTTGTCCAAACACATTTATCATCAATAAAACAATTTCTGTTCTTTTGTAATTGAGTCATCCAAACTTTTGCAGGTTCTGCAAGAATGCCTTTCCAACCATAATTTTTTTCGAGGAGGTAGGTATTACTTAAATTAATTCCGTTTGTTGCACCAAACTCAACAAAAAAACCATTTGTTTTATAATTAAAATAATATAAGATAAACAGATCTTGAAAAAGCTGGGAATTTGATAAAACGAGCTTATCAACTGATTGAATAAAAAAATTCCTGATATTAAACCGCTTGTTTTGGGTAACATCACACTTTGAGGCAATAAAACTTAACCGCTCAAAACTAAATTCCAGTTTATGAAATTTAACCTGCTGTTCGGATAATTTTTTATAGGCAGTTATTTCTGATATTTCTAAGCCAAATAAATGGAAACTTTTTTTTAGAAAATGCTTTATAATTTTTCGCATTTATCTTATTTTTATTATTTCAACTCACTTGTTAGGTTTTTCCCCAAGCTAAATTAAACTGTATCAACAAAGTTCTTTTCTACTTTTGTAAAAATTAATATACCGCAAATTAAAATTACCAGCGTTAATAGGGTTGAATAACCGAGCATTGGCCAGCCAAAGCTGCCGGTACCCAGGAAGCCAAAACGAAATGTTTCAATAATGGCTGTGATTGGGTTTGCAATTATTAACCATTTATATTTTACCGGGGCTGATGTTAGGGGATAAATTACAGTAGTAGCATACATTAATAACTGAATACCAAATGTCACGAGAAAAGCCAGGTCACGGTATTTTGTAGTAAGGGCGGAAATGATCATACCGGCACCCAGGCCTAATGCTGCCATTAAAAAAATAAGTAAAGGAAATAGCAGTGCATATATGTTAAGATGTATAGCAGCACCTTGCAAGGCATAATACCCCATAAATAAAAAGAATAGCAGCATCTGTACACCAAAACGTACAAGATTGCTGATCACAATACTAAGCGGCATGATAAGCCGGGGAAAATATACCTTGCCAAAAATGGTAGCATTATCCCGGAATACAGTGGATGTTTTGGTAATGCAGTCTGAAAAATAGTTCCAGGCGGTAATGCCTGCCATATAGAACAACGGCTTCGGCAATGCGTCTGTTGAAATACCGGCAATATTGCCAAAAACAAATGTGTAAATTATGGTTGTAAACAATGGTTGTATAAAAAACCAGAGGGGGCCAAGTATGGTCTGTTTATAAAAAGAGACAAAATCACGGCGTACAAGCAGCCATAGCAGGTCTCGGTATTCCCACGTGTCTTTTAGTTTCAGATCAAATAAAGATCGTTCAGATGTTATTTCCCAGTGGTGATGAGTATAATCAGTCATTTTTAATCTTCCCTCTCTTTTGGAGAGGGATAAGAGGGTGAGGTCTTTTAATTAAAGCTTCATCTGAAAAAACTTCTAAACTTTTTAAACCAGGTTTTTTCTGGTCGTGTGCCATAATTGTAACCATACCCGGCACTGTAATCATAGCCATAGCTGCCGGTATAGGCATAGCCATATCCATAATAACCACGTATGCCTTTTGCTTTTACGTCATTAACTACAAGAGTAAGATTGGGCAGTCGTTTATTTTGGTAAATATCATCCAGCATTTTTACCTGTTTTCGCTGGGTGAATCGTTGTCGGATTACATATATACTTAGGTCTGCATAATCTGCAAGCACTTTTGCATCGCTTACAATACCAAGTGGTGGAGTATCTACAACTATATAATCAAAATTTTCTTTAAGGTATTTGAACAGTACAGGTAAGCGGTCAGATAATAAAAGTTCTGCAGGGTTGGGTGGAACATATGACGTAGTAATTACGTATAGATTTTCTATAGAGTTAACTTTTCTTATAATGCTTTGTGGTTCGATAGTACCAGACAGGAAAGCAGCAAGATCGTTGGTTTCTTTGGGTAGGCCAAGTGCTTCAGATATTTTTGGCCGGCGCATATCAAACTCGATCATAATAGTTCTTTTACCCGGCGTAGCTAATACAGCGGCAAAATTCATGGAGACAAAGGTCTTGCCCTCTCCCGGTACAGTGGAAGTAATAAGTATGGTCGAAGATTTTTGATCTTTCTTTAAAAAATAACGCAGGTTGGTCCGCAGTATCCTGAATTGTTCCGGTAATATACCCCTGTTTTTACCACTCGTAACTATCTTTCTTTCCTGGTCTGCAAAATGGCTGATCTCTCCGATGATGGGTGCATCGGTAAACTTAATGATCTCCTGTCGGGTAGTGAGTTTGTCATTAAAAAGATCCATTAAATAAACAATAAGCAGGGGTATTCCTAAACCCGCAAAAAGTGCCATTAAGTAAATATTTGAATTTTTGATGTTAATAGGGCCTGATGAGCTGGCACCATCAATGGACTCACTTTTGCCAATCGCCGCTGCCCTTGATACGGCAGATTCTTCTCGCTTTTCAAGTAAAAATAGGTAAAGCTTTTCCTTTATGCCTTGCTGCCTTTCAATTTCAAGTAATTCTTTCTCTTTTGCAGGTATGGTACTGATGTCATTTAACGTTGTTTTGTATTCTGCATCTGCAGATTTATAGGCATTATTATAAACTGCTTTGATATTGTTAATGCTTTCAATTATTTTGCTCCGCTGGTCATTCAGCTGGTTTTCAAGGGTGGTAACTTCAAGATTTTGTACACCGAGTGTTTTAAGTAGTTGCTGTCTTTTTAATACACCTTCGTTGTAACTGGTAACAAGGCCGGTAAGTGTTAAGTCTTCTATACCTAAATTAGAAGGTACCAGCTCATAACTGCGTTTAGAATTGTTAACATATTGGCTTACCATATCTGCCACGTTCATTTGCAATTCTTGTTCATTAAGCTTTTCCTGCATACCTTTCGCCGTAGAGATTTCTTGTGCGCCTTGTGCGGAAAGATCAATTGCATTGTTGGTTTCTTTAAAACTTTTAAGCCCGTTTTCCACGTTGTTCAATTCGTTAGAAATAACAACTAACCTGTCATCAATAAAACTGATAGTATTATCAGCTATTTTATTATTTTGATCAATATTATAATTATTATATTCATTCACCAGGCTGTTTAATATTAACTGTGCTTTGGCAGGTACTTGTGAAACGGTTGAAATAATAAGTATGGTGGCTTCCTTGCTTAAGGGGTTTACGGATATAGATCCTGCAAGTCCTGCTGCCATAGAGTACGTCGGTACCCATATTGCCATATATTTATATTCAGGCCTTAATTGTCTGGGGTTAGGTATATTTAAAACATAAGTATAATTTGGGGTAACTATAGGCTCATTATTCTTTATTTTGGATTTGTTTTTGCCAGTAATTAAAAAAACATTTCCTTTTTCATCAACTTGTATTACAACGGAGTAAGATCGGCTTGAATCTTTAATGCCAGAAAATTTTACAAAACCGTCATTCGGGTCAGTAGTGTATAATTCGAGAGTATTAACCTTCCCCGCGGAATAATAAACAGTATTAAGTTGTTGGTGCAGTACCACTTTCTCCATTAATTTTTGAGATTTCAATACCTCCATCTCGTTAGCTAAATTTGTCCTGGTATTAAAGAACACTTGTGGTAATACCTGATCAGAAACAGTTTGGTTGGTTTTTGAGTTAACGTCTTTTAATATAAGTTTAATACTGCTGTTGTAAAGAGGCGTTTGAAAATGAATATAAACAATGGCAACAGCGAAAGAGACTATGAAAAAAATAATAAATAAAGGCAGGTAATTGAGTGATTTAACAATAAGTTCTTTGAATGAGAATTCAGTATCTTCTTGTTTTTGTTGAACCGGTTCCTGGATTTCAGAGGCCATGATTATTTTTTCGTTAAGCTAACGATGAGCAAAATAATTGTTAGTATACTGGTGCCAATACTAATATTTCTGAGATTTCTGGTTATCACTACATCATTAAATTTCGCCTTGTCTGGCTCCACGTACACTACATCATTTTGTTGTAAATAAAAAAAGGGCGATTCAAACACATGGTTGGATGAGATATCTATTCGGCCAAATTCCCTTTTTCCGTTTGTCTCCCTGATTACTAAAATATTTTGCCTGATGCCAAATTGTGTAATATCGCCTGCTTGTGTTATAGCTTGCAAAATGTTCATTTTCCCGTCCGGAACGATGATTGCCCCTGGCTTTGTCACTTCTCCCATAATATTTACCTGGAAATTAGTAATGGAAACAGTAACCAATGGCCCTTTTATATAGTTTATCAATTGTTGTTGCAGGCTGTCCCTCAATTTAAAAGTTGTCATTCCCCCAACATGAATAACGCCTAATTGTAATAATTGTATATTTCCAAATGTATCTACAAGATAACCTGCCGTGCTGGGTTGTCCGGCGCCTGCTGAAGCTGTGGCGGATGTATTAAATGCTTCTGCAGCCTCTTTATTAATAGCGGTTATATTTATAGATAGCCTGTCTCCTGGTTTAATTACAACCGGGTTAATGCCAATTACCTTTTCGGCTTCAGTTAGGCTGTCACTAAAATAAACGGCATGCCTTAACCCTTCTGGAGGTTTGCAGGAGTCTAAAAAAAACAGGGAAAAAACGATTACAACAGGGAAAATTATAATTCGCATAAGCAATCTTTTTATGGCTTCGCCGTCCTCACCCACAGACCTTGCTGTTATAAGCCAATGTGATTTATTAAGGACATAATATCAGCGCTGGTTTGTATTTAACAAGCCATATTTAATTCCCGCATATAACGTAAAAGGAAAGGTTTAATTGCTGACTGCAATGCCATGTAGCAATACCTGCTCTAGCAGCGTTACCTTCTAAAAAAGTACAAAGATTTTCTGGTAAGATTATAATCCGGTCTTTAACCACATCAATATCCATCCGGTAATTCAATTTCTCAATAGCAAATATAAGTTTAAGGTTTTTAGTTTCTGGATTTTAATCGTAAATCCTCTAAAAACGTAGGAGTTGGGTGGTTGAGTAATACATTGTCATTATCCTTGGCTACATACCTTTACTTTTTCTCAATCCATAAATTACCGCCGGTATTCTTATAAGTTAAGCAAAGCTTTATAAACCTCTTTATAATGTTTGTGTAAGTAATCCGCAAACAGTTTAATTTCAAACCTTTCATTATACATTAAAAAAGCTCTTAAAATATAATCCTCATTTCAGTTAAAACCGTTAAAAACCCAGTCTTTAGGATATTCAAAAGGATAAAACACATCATGAAAATGAACTAGCACACCTTTTTTTAATGCTGGCAGAATCTCAAATAAAATATAATTTACATCACTGCCTGTTTTGGTCACATGTGCACTGTCCACAAATAAAATATCACCTTGTTCAAGCTTTTCAAAAACAATCAGTGGTGTCAACTGCACATTAGTTTCAATTATGGTGGCAGTTTTTTTGTCATTTTCTGTTATTAATGAATATAACCTGTCAGCATAGGGATCGATAAACGTCAAATTGATCGCATTTTCAAAAAATAATTCATTAGTATCCAGCATAACAGAGGATGAAAACCCGGCACCAATTTCAATGATCCTTTTTGGCTTGTAATATCTTATCATTGAATATAACATAATGGCATCAGTATAAGAATAAAAGCCATTTTCAAACTGGTACCTTAGATTGTTTTGTTTTTCTGATTTAAATGGCATTTCATAATAATATTGTTCAAATGCCTTTACTAATTTTATCTGTTCTTCTGTTCATAACTCAATTCCTGCGATACCATCCTTGTTTACATCTTTCCATATCTCTGCCTCCCGTTTTTTACATCTTCAATTGATATGACAGGCGAATAGAAATGTCCGTTGGGGTGCCAGGAGTTTTTTCTGTATGAATACAACTCTTTAATATAAGGTAACTTATTGATCTGGTTTTTAATAACGGTTTTAAATTTCATCTTGGTTATTTCAGTTCAGCGTTCTAAGCTTTATAGTATTTATAGGCAGATGTTGATGATCATGCAAACTTATTAATATTTTTATCCTTTGTAATTATATAAAACATGTATATTATGAAATTGCTTATTCTATCTCGTTTCTCATTTATTGAATATAGAGTCTTATCGCGTCATGCACGGGCTGATCGGGCATCGGCTTTCAAAATGTAAACGTCTTTTCAATAATTAGGCGTTTCGCAAAGTCATTCCTATCAAACCAAAGCAGTATAATCTGCTTTTAATTCTAACTCAGCCATCAAGAAGTATTTTTTCAGCGCAAATTATCAGATTATCAAAGTGCGTCCCTACAGAGAGCATTTAACAATAGGTTTATTAGAGTGCAAAGTCTTATTGCTTGATTATGTAACAAACACCATCAAGTGCATTTATTTTTTCAGCGCATTTATTAAAAGACAAATAATCATGAATAGCTTTTGAACATCCGTCCCATGTATAATAATCATCAATGATTATAAGACCCCATTTATTAACCTTATCAAACAAGTTATTCAATATGTCCATTGTTGAATCATAGAAGTCTGCATCCATTCTTAAAATAGAAATTCCATCTGGAAATGATTGCTTTGCTAAACTATCATTAAACCAGCCTTTTACAACTGTAGCGTTATGGATGCCCGCAATTTTCATGGCTGAAATAGCATCTTGTTCAGAAGCAGTACAATTATTAAAATAATATTTAGAATCTTTGTTACTCTGCCAATCAATCGCTGCTTTCCCATCAACTTTTTTTGCGACTGGAAGACCCTCAAAGCTGTCAAATAAATAATACTCTCTTCTATTGCCCATTAAACTTGCAATTCCTGCAATCATTCCGCCTTTCCAGGTGCCGCATTCTACAATTGCTCCGTTAGCAAATGAATATTTTTTTACAATTTCTAAATTTGCAATAAATAATCTTAGCGGAATCATAGTATAGCCCCTTACCTTTCTAAAAACAAAAGCATATTTAATCCAGGCTTTGTATTTTTTGAATTCATTAAATATAGTTTTAAAAACCTTTTGTGTTTGCATTGCTTTGCTGTTCAAACTCTTATACTAAAAGAAAAAATATAAATTTAAGAACTTTTGCAGATAAGATGTATATAATCTTGCTTCTCATTCACATTACTGTTAACCTCAACTCAATTTGAGGCAATCCGTCTTAACTCCTCCAATTCCAAATTTCAATTCCATTCTCCCTATTTTCTCTCTTTTAACTCCATTCCAAATTCCCAATTCCATTCTCTCTGTCCCTCTTCCGTCTTCTTACTTCCTGCTTACTCCATACATCAAGGCAGGATTAAGGCACTATTAAGGCACCATAGAGGCACTTTGTTGCACACGTCATCACACACTTATTGCTTCCCCAATTGTTGAAAATTCATTTTGGATTGATAACAATATAATTTAAAGCCAACAATTATTTCTATTATTGACCTGATGATTAATAAAGAAATCAGGTCTTTAACCGGGATAAGAGGGGTAGCCTCTTTGTACGTATGCCTTTATCATTTTTACCAGTGGTTTGCTAATAATAACAAAGATTCTTTATTTGTAAAAAACGAATATTTTTTTGTCTTTGCTTCTCATGGTTATATCGCAGTTGACCTCTTTTTTATGTTGAGCGCTTTTGTTCTTACATTATCTTCTGCTCAGTTTTTTGATTATAAGTTAAAATTCTCCAATTATAAAGTGTTTATGCAAAGGCGCTTTATAAGAATTTATCCCTCTTATTTTTTTATTGTTGTTATTACATATATATTCATTTATCAATATAATCATACAATACTTTTTCTCTGTAGCCTAACATTGCTAAATATTTTAATAGGAGCACCTTATATGTTAGCTAATCATTGGTCTTTAGGGGTTGAATGGATAACTTACATTGTTTTTCCGGCTTTTTATAAATTATCAGTATTAATTAAGCATAATTGGTGGACTTACATGCTGATTTTTTACGGTATGCTAACTTTATTCATAGTTGGAATCGCTTCTCCCGATTATAAAAGTTTCAATTATTTACTAAATATAAGCTCAGGTTATTACGGTATCCTGCGTTGTTTTGGTTGTTATCTCCTCGGTATGGCGGCTTTTAAAGTTTTCAAAAATTTAAAAACAGCAATATTTTATAAAAACATTTTTTCAATTATTATTACAATATCAATTATAATCAGTCTTTTCTTCGCCAAAGCAGATCTGGTAACAGAACTTTTATTTATGTTGTTGTTAATAAGCATTGCCAGGGATAATAACCTGGTAGCAAAAATCTTGTCTTCTAAAATTATTTACTTCTTAGGTGTTATATCTTATCCGCTTTATTTAATTCATTTTGTTATTTGCTTAAATATATGGAAAATTTATTCTTTTTTTAAAACAGAAAAAATTGGAATTCATTCAAATCTAAGCTTGTTTTTTCTTTATATTACTTTGTGTATTCTTCTCTCAACAGTATTCACTTATTGTATAGAACTTCCGGTTATTAAATACCTTAATATCGTTAGTAAAAAGAAGGATAAAAAATTTGGGAAAGAAACCATGATTCTTGATGAAAGCAAACTGAAAATTTAAGCAACATTTATTGAATAACGCAGGTTTCTCAAGGTATAATTGTGCACTCAATATTTAAGACTTAAATACGGAAGCATTATAGAAACTGAAATAAATATAGGGTGAGTGAATAAACAGCAACCAGCCCAAACCAGGAAAATCAGTAAAATTTCAAATGTTATTGTTAAACAAAGTTGTTAATTACTACAGAAACACTTATTTAAAGCCTTGTTACCGGAATACGTACCTCGTAAATCGTACAGCTTAAATCATACTCCTACATCATACCTCATAAATCCTACCTCTTACATCCTACCTCGTACATCATATTTCGTACCTCGTACTTAAAATGTCCCTTTTGCGCCTTTTTGTGCCCAAACGTGCCCAAATGTGCCCAAACGGGAAACGGCAAAAAATAGCTGTTCTAATCTTGCATCATGGTTCACATAACAAAAACAAGATGCCTGGCCAGGAGATTTAGAATCATTTATTAAAACATTTATTAAAAACAATTTAAAAATTACAATTATGCCTAAACAAAAAGGGTTGATTAAAATTGAAGGTGTAGTAGGAGACATGAGCTACTACAGGTCGAAAGACGGATATTTAGCTAGAGAAAAAACTTCTGTAAATGCAAGTCGCATAGCTTCTGATCCAAGGTTCCAGCGTACAAGGGAAAACATGGCGGAGTTTGGCAACGCAGCTAAAGCGGGTAAATTAATGCGTCATTCAATTAACGCCTTGTTGAAGAATGCAAAAGACGGACGTGTAGTGTCCCGTCTTACGCAAACCATGGCAAAGGTGTTACGAACAGACACTAAAAGCGAACGTGGTCTGCGTTTGGTGAGCAATGGCGACTTAACCCTGCTTAAAGGCTACCAGTTTAATAACGATGCCGTACTGGGAGAAACCTTATATGCACCATATACGGATGTTGTTGATAGGGTAGCAGGAACTTTAACCTTGAACATTGCATCGTTTGTTCCGTCCGCGGCAATTGTTGCACCTGAAGGAGCTACCCATTTCCAGTTGGTAAGCGCTGGTGCTGAGTTGGATTTTATTGCTGAAACGTACAATCGGAATATACAGCAAACCAAAGTTCTGCCTTGGGATGGAACAGGTAGCGGTGACATTAGTCTTGTAAACACAATTCCAGCAAATAGCACGTTACCATTGTTTCTCTTTCTTGGTATTCAGTTTTATCAGCAGGTAAATGGTTTTCAGTATCCTTTAAAGAATGGCGGCTTTAACGCCCTTTCATTAATTGATGTAAATGTTCCTTAATAACGGGCTATCACATCTTTTCAAAAGCAACGGTTCGCCGTTGCTTTTTTATAGTTACAGATGGTTCTCATCTTAATTTGATTGCCATAATTATAATCTATCTGCTTTATTCCTCGCAAGCTCACCTCTTAAATAATGATAAGCTTAGAGCAAACTCAGTCTCTTCGCCGTCATACCCGGCACTGATAGGGCATCTGCTCAAAGAAGTAACTGGCAATATTGCTATTAAAAATAACTTACACATTTATAAGCTTGTTGAAATATAAACCGTTTTAACTGGTATAGCTGGGAAAGCAGCAGTGCCAAAGCCAAATCAAGGCAAAAGGACAAACATGTAGCTTATTGTTTGTCCTTGACCTTTTTGTTACTTTTTTTGTCAGGGCAAAAAGTAAAGAAAGGTTCATGTTACGGAAAAACTTTTCACCATGTAATCAAAAATTAGTGTTTGCAAAATAAACTCTTGTGTTTTATACCTCAGATTTATATGTTATAATTTAATACCATAATAAATAAAAAGAATCCTCTATATATTTCCTTTTGACAAATAATGAAAATAAATTCTCAAAAATAAACTCAGTTCATCCTCCTGAAATGCTAACTAATTTAGCTAAATTTACGCTATCAATGATAACAATCAGCAAAGCACACAAATATGAATACCACAAATGAGATAGCGTTGAAAGCTTACACCACGAAAGAATTAGCTGCTATGTATGGCATCAGTACAAAAACATTCAGAGGCTGGTTAATACCACACAAAGAATACATCGGCCTTAAAACAGGCCGTTACTTCACAGCCTTGCAGGTAAAAATAATATTTGAAAGATTTGGGCTGCCGGGATAATAAGTCTATAAAATATTATTCATAAGTTTTTTTAATAGTTGAAGAAGGCACATTTTCTAAAGCACATATCCTGCTAAAGTATCTTACAACAAATCCGCGCAGTTCAAAATGTCGCTACGAAAAACCGGCTGCTTTATATCTTGTTGTATTTTAAGCCTGCATGCTTTTACGCAAAATCCTTATGTAATCAATGGCAGTGCCACGCAGGATAATTGCCATTGCTATACGTTAACACCGGCAAAGCTTAAACAATCCGGTTCAGTGTGTAAGTACCAGCCTGGGCACAGCCGGTGAAGGTATTGGTTTTGGAGGCATCGTTCCTTCGTTTGGCGTTACCATTGATACCTACCAGAATTTCAATGATGATGAGCCTTATTACGACCATATTGCTATACAGGCCAATGGAGATGTGGTGCATTCTTCACCAATAATCTCATAGGCCCGGTAAAGGCTTAGGCAAACAATAAAAGCGTGGCATTTAAAACCAAAATATAGTTCTTATCCAGAAGCTTACTATCAAGACAATTCTGGACGAAGAATTTATTATTTTAATGGTGTTGAAACATTTAAATAGATCAACAAATATTTCATAGCCATAGTTTTGTTTTGATAAGATTATACTGATGTTTCTAAGCTATAAATTCAGCAATCAATGAATGAAAATGATGTGTGCCCTGTTCACGTTCTGGCGAATATCTTCCATAATTATAAAACCTTGAATGCACGCCTTTTTGTACCTGTTCAACAATGGCTTCATCTTCTAATTCAACAACATCTAAACCGCTGCCGGCCCCAAGGTTTAATTTGCTTTCATCACATACATAAGTCAAAAATGTAACACGGCATTCATCAACTTTTGTTGGTATTACAATGTTTACAGATAAACCCCAGGGATAAAAATTAAACATCATGTTTGGAAAGACCCAGAAGTAATAAGCAGCTACTTCTTTGCCATAATCAGGCGATGATGACGGCAGATCAAAACATACATCACCTTTCTTGCCAATGCCCAACTGCAAATTTGAATAGCGGAAAATTTCGGTTGTGTATTCACCAAAATCAAGCACCTGGTTTAAGCCTGCATGAACAAATGGAATGTGAAAACCTTCGAGATAATTTTCACAATACAAAGCCCAGTTAGCTTTCACTATATAGTCTTTCGAAAGTTCAGCATGATATATAAGCTGATCAACAGGAAACCATTTTATTCGCTGCATCATTTCACTTAAAAAACCTTCTGCCTGTATAGTTGCATTTAATGAAGTGAATAATAGTTTGCTCCATTGAAATAAAGGCAACGCATGCAAATCATCAGCTGCTGTTGGAAAATCTTCAACCGATTTAAACTCCGGCATTGAAACAAATTTTCCATCGAGTGCAAATTGTCTTCCATGATATTTGCAACGCAACTGTTGTAACCTGCAAGGTTCATAAACCATCAAGTTACCGCGATGTGTACAAACATTACTCAGGCAATGCAGCTCATCATATCTATCTTTTGTAAGCAATAAAGGTTCGCTTATATAATCTTCAAGCAATATAAAAGGATAAGCAGCACCTGCATCTTTTACTTTATCAGTATCACCAATAAACTGCCATGAAGCAGCAAAAATTTTTTCTTTGGATTCATCAAAATATTGTTGCGAAGTATAATAACTTGTATCAAGCGTTCGTGCTTTTGCAATATTCTTATCAATAAAAAAAGCAACCATTAAATAGTTTGCTTAAAGATAATTGTGGATTGTAATAAAAACTTATTGCAGTTATTATTAAAAATTCCATTATTTATTTTCTTCTTTTTCTGCCTCATCAATTACATGTTCAATTGATTCTGAACCTACACGTGAATTATTCTTTTCAAGTGATTTTGAAAGGGTTTGATAATGTGTCGCAAGTTTGCGCAGTTCTTCTTCTGTTAAGTCTTCGGCTTTAATAAGACGGTTGCTTGCATTTTCCTGCGAGGCAACCAACTCATTAAGCTTTACATTTATTACGGTTGAAAATTTATTCTGCATTTTTTGCAGTATAAATATCATAAGAAACGTAAAAGAAAAAACGAGGTCATTTATAATCGAATGCCAGCTGCTTGAATGAATAATATCCAGGCTTATCCAGCAGACAACAATTGCAATCGCTACAAAAAAAGTAAGCGAATGCCCAAGTACAATCGCAGTTTTTTCTGTAAATACTTCAAACTTTCTTTCAATCCATAAAACCAGCTTTTTCATTTTGCAAGTTGATATTTACCAAACAGCAATTCTATAACTTTATTGCCCTTTTCATATAATGAAGAAGATAAATTCTTAATCATATTTGACCATGCAGGTTTCGCAAATAAAACTGCGTCGTTTTGTTTTGCCTGTATCCTTTTTTATTACAGGATGTCTTTTATCGCAAGTTGTTTGTTTATAAACTTTCCAATGTTTTGCAAGTTCACCTCTCTTTCTCCACTTTAAAAAATCAAGGCTGTATAAATGTGTTTGCCTGATAATTTCTGTAATTTTCCTGGAAGGTATTTTACCTAACAAAGATTCAGGATGCACTTTAGTACGATATAAAACTTCATTACGGATTATATTACCAACGCCTGAAAATATTTTTGCATCCAGCAATAAATCACCAATCTGTACATCTTCTTTTTTCTCCATCAAAACTTGCTTCACATATTTAGGATTCCATTTCTCAGACAACATATCCAACCGCCAGTCATATACTTCATCCAGCGGTTCATCAATAAATTTTATTGAACATACATAGCAGTTCAGTTCACCGTTATCAAATACCAAAGAAAGCTTTGCATTAATGGTTTTGGTTGCACTGATTTTATAAGAACCAAACAAGCCAAAATGTATCCAGAGCGTAAAGCCATCAAAGCAAACAAGAAATTGTTTGCCCCAACTTTTAAAGTAAATTACTTTTTTATGCAGCATGCGCTTATGGTTAAACTTACCATAACCTTTTACATGCTGTACTTCTTTGCCATTAAAAAGCTGTACTTCTTCTTTTAAAATAACTATTGATGGTCCTTCCATTAAATAATTAATAATGAAAAAAGAACAATAAATAATTATGGCTGATAACTGTTCGCATTACTTTATTCTTCATTATTAATTCTTCACTATTCATTTCTTATCCCATATTATGAAACACCTTGCTCACATCTTCATCCTGCTCTAAACGTTCAATCAGTTTGCTTACATCTTCTGCCGCAGTTTCATCCACCGGAACCGTGATTGATGGTATCCATTCAAGCTCCGCACTTATTGGCGTAATGCCTTTATCTTCCAAAGCCTTTTGCAGCCTGCCAAAATCAGTATAAGCGCAACGCAAAACAATCACAGTGTTATCATGGTCATCCACGCTTTCACCCATTTCTTCCAAACCAAAATCTATCAGTTCAAATTCCAGTTCATCTATGTTTAAACTTTCCGGCTTTAGCTTAAACACACCCATTTTTTTAAACTGAAAACTGACACTGCCGCTGTTACCCAAAGCGCCGCCGCCTTTATTAAAATAGCTTTTCACATTCGCCACTGTACGCACATGATTATCCGTAGCCGTTTCAACCAGCAATGCCACACCATGCGGCGCATAACCTTCGTACAAAATCTCCTCGTAATTTTCCATTTCCTTTCCCATGGCACGCTTAATCGCCGCTTCCACACGGTCTTTCGGCATGTTTACGCTCTTTGCATTTTGCATGCAGCGGCGCAAAGCCGGGTTGGTTGCAGGGTCCGGTCCGGCGGCTTTTACGGCAATCGCAATTTCTCTTCCAACGCGTGTAAACTGTTTTGCCATCCTGTCCCAGCGGGCAAACATGGTCGCTTTTCTAACTTCAAAAATTCTACCCATTGTTTAAAAGTATAAAACCTTATTTTTAAATAAAAAGCTGTAAAGTAAACAAAACTTATGGCAGTTTATTCACAGTTAAGTTTAAGGTAAGAATCAATTGTGTTTAATGATATATAGCAAACTAAAATTTTATAAACTTAATCATAAATATTCATCCTTTAATCCTCTTAATATATGCTTGCATTAGTAAAAAGGCTAAGATTAATTTATATGCTTTATAATTTTTTTCATAAAAAGCAGCTTATCTATAATGAAGCTTATTATAAAAAGCTTGGATTAAATAAAAAATATTATTCTCCTGTTTCAAGTAAAGATTTTGCAAATATTAAAAATGAAAGCTCTTTTAAAGATGAAAGCAGTGTTCGGGAAAATTTAATGAAACTAACCGGTTTTAATAATTTGGAAGCTGGAAATAAAAAGAGTGTTTTAGATTTTCATGAGCAGGGCTTTGCAGTTTTGAGAAATTTTTTCGACAATGTTCTTGTTGATGATATAAATACGGAGATTGATTTTTTGATACAATCAAAACAGGTAAAACCATTAAGCAACAATAAAATTATGTTTGCTTACAAGCAGTCAAAATTATTAAACAGCGTAGGAAATAATATTGCGCTGAAGGAAATACTTTCTGCTTTACTCGGCAATACGGCTATTTTGTTTCAAAGCATTAATTTTTATAAAGGCAGCGAACAACATACTCATTCAGACAGTATACATATGACAACTTATCCAGCCGGTGGTTTGTTGGGTGTATGGATTGCTTTGGAAGATATTACTGAAGAAAATGGTCCGTTGCACTATTATCCTGCAAGCCATAAGTTACCTTATTACATGAATGCTGATTATGATAATGAGGGTAACAAATGGTTTATCGGAAGCAGGTCTTATGGTGAATATGAAAAAATGATAGAAGAAAAAATGAAGCTGAATAAAATGGAAAAGAAAATTTTTTATGCATCAAAAGGCGATGTATTAATATGGCATGCAAATCTTTTTCATGGCGGAGAGCCACACATAAATAAAACTAAAACAAGAAAAAGTATGGTGTTTCATTATTTTAAAGAAGGCAATATTTGTTATCATGAAATAACACAAAGGCCTGCGCTCATTACAATATGAAATTAACTATTCTAAAAATTATCTTTATTGGCTAACTGCCCGCAGGCAGCATCAATATCTTTCCCGCGGCTTTTTCTTAATCTTGCATTCACCCGGTTTGATTCAAGAAACTTCATAAAATTCATAGTCGTTTCTTCATCCGGGTTAGTGAATCTTGCACCATCAATTGGGTTGTATTCGATAATATTTACAAGGTCTGCCGGCACCTGGCGATAAATTTTTACAAGCTCTTCCGCATCTTTCTGCGAATCATTAAAATTTCTGAACAAAATATATTCAAATGTTACCTCATTATTTGTTTGCTTATAAAAATAATTCAGCGCATCAATTAAAGACTTAATGTTATTCGTTTGGTTGATTGGCATTATCTCGTTGCGCTTTTTATCATTACCTGCGTGTAAGGATAATGCAAGCTTGAAGCGCACCTTATCATCACCCAACTTCTTAATCATCTTTGCAACACCGGCCGTAGAAACTGTGATGCGCCGCTGGCTCATGCCCATTCCATCTGACGCAGAAATTTTATCAATGGCACGCAGCACGTTATTATAATTGAGCAACGGTTCACCCATGCCCATGAAAACAATGTTGCTTAAATGCTTGCTATGTACTCTTTCACTCTGTTCGTTTATCAACGCCACCTGGTCGTAAATTTCATCGAAGGTCAGGTTGCGTTCACGTTCCATTTTGCCTGTGGCGCAAAAAGAACAATTCAGGCTGCAGCCAATTTGTGAAGAAACGCAGGCTGTTTTTCTATCTTCAGTTGGTATTAAAACACCTTCTACAAAATGATTATCATAAGTTTTAAAGCGACTTTTAATAGTGCCGTCTTCGCTATATTGTGTTGTGTTGATGGTTAATGCAGGTAAAGAAAAATGTTCAGCCAGTTTCAATCTTAAATCTTTGCTCAGGTTCGTCATTGCATCAAAGCTGCCGGCATGTTTTTGCCAGAGCCATTCATAAACCTGTTTTGCACGAAATTTCTTTTCATCTATTTCTGCAAAATAGTTTTGCAATTCATCAAGCTTTAAGTTTCTAATGTTTGTTTGCTCTGCAGAAATCATTGTACAAAGATAAGACGCATTGTAAATTATAAGTAGTTAAACGTAGCGTGTTCAATATGTGCATTTACACTTATTCAGTTACGCGTAATCTTATTGTTATCAACGTTATAATTCTGACATTAAAACGTTAGGCTTTCGTGACATCTTACGGTTAGCATCAGGCGTAGGTTTGTTCAACTTTAAAACAAAAATAAATGAACACAAACGAAATGAGCAATGGCTCAAAATTACAAAACACAGGTGCAAACATTATCAGGTATGGACTTGCATTAGTATTAGTATGGATTGGCTGCCTGAAGTTTACTTCTTATGAAGCAATGGGAATAGAACCGCTTGTGCAACACAGCCCGTTATTATCATGGATGCTTAACATAGCAGACATTAACGGCGTTGCAAAATTTATTGGCTTTAGCGAAATTGTTTTCGGCGTATTGATTGGATTAAGAAAATTTTTTGCAAAGGCATCTGCAATTGGCAGCATTGGCGGATGTGTTACCTTTTTTGTAACGCTTACCTTTTTATTTACAACACCCCCGGTAATACAAATGGGTTATAGCTTTCCTTTCTTATCACCAATGCCCGGGCAATTTTTAATTAAAGATATTGTGTTTTTTGGTGCGTCAGTATATACTGTCGGCGAAGCACTAAGTGTAGCAGTTATTCCAACCCTCAATATGTCTAAGAAAGCTTATGCTTAGGTATTAGCGTATTCCGTTTACACAACATAACAAATCATATTACGAAGCCTTTTAGTGATATGATTTAGTTATTTTAAGTAAGTAATTATCTTCATTTACTTTCCAGCAACGCTTTTAAATTCTGTAAACTCTGGTCAATTTGTTTGCCCAAGATCTTTTTAAAAATGGGTGAAAATAAAGACATGGGAAATTTGGTGGGGCACGCAAACGTCCAGGTTACAGAACTTATATTATTATGCACTTTGTCTGTTATAAAACTTGATTTACCGATATTCTTCATTGGACGTTTAAATCTTACTTCATAATCTATCCGGGTATCTTCGATGATGTTTTTTGTTTCCTGTTCTCCGGCGCCGGTGTTTTTATCTTTACTATCCCAGGCATATACAAAGCCTTGCGTACCATCGGTACCCGCGTAAGTTTTCTTCATATTCGGGTCTTTCATATTCCAAACGCTGAACTGGTCCTGGTGTTTTGTTTCTTTTAAAAACTCATACACTTCATGTACATCTTTATTAATTGTAATTGACTTTTCAATAAACATTTCTTTTGCCATAATAAATTATTTTAGTGATGTGAGATTATAAACTTAGCGATTTTTGTTTGACAATATGTATTTATCAATCTTGTAAATCTATAGTATGGAAAAATATCCAAACGTAAACTGGACTGAAGCAATAAAGCCTTTACTAAAAAAATATAAAGATGAAAAGCATCCGCTGGAGTATAAAAATACTTACCAGTTAATGGTGATGGTTGTTTTATCTGCGCAAGATTCTGATAAGCATATCAATAAGATTGCGCCAATGCTGTTTAAAACTTTTCCAAACATGGCAACCTTGTCAAAATCAACTGAAAAAAACCTTCATGCACAAATAAATGATGTGCGCAACAGCGATAAAAAATCACAGTGGCTGATGAAGATTGCACAAACAATTAAAGATGATAAAAACATTCCTTATAATCTGGATGAGCTAACTGCATTATCCGGCATCGGCAGAAAATCTGCCAATGTTATTTTGCGTGAAAGCGGTAAAGAACCGGAAGGTATAATGGTTGATTTGCATACTGTACGTGTAGCATCAAGGCTTGGTATAGCATCAGGCATAGACCCCAAAAAGATTGAAAAGCAAATGATGGAAGTATTACCAAAAAGTGAATGGGATGCAGGTATGTCAATGTCTTTTTTAGGCAGAGAAATTTGCAGGCCAACTCCTAAATGTGAGGAATGTTTAATGAGGCCGGTTTGTAAATACTATAATGAAGTTATTAGTAAGATGTAGTTAAAGAATCAAACAATACTTTATTGCTGTTACTTTATAAACTTCTTTAAAAAGTTGCTTTTACCCATGCTGAAAGCTAAGTTTATAAGCCACGGCATTCTTGAAAAATATTTTAGTGCCCAACCGTTTTTCTTTAATTCAATACCAATCATTTTATATAATTTTTTATCGTAAGCTTTTATAAATGCTGCGCTGAAGTTCTTTTTTTTGAAACATTCAATGGTTTGTTCTGCGGCAAGCTTTCCGCTTAATACCGCGTTGCCAATTCCGGCACCGCTTACGGGGTCAACTAATGATGCAGAATCACCGGTTAATATAAAATTATCACCTGACATATTTATCCATCTTGAGCCAAGCGGAAGTCCGCAGCCCTGCAATGTTACTTCAATATTTGCCGGTTTAAATTTTCTCTGCAACACGTTAGAGCGTTCTATAAAATCATAAAAAGCTTTTTTTACATTGATATTTTTTTGGACTACATCTTCAGACAACATGCCAAAGCCTACGTTAGCAATTCCATTTGTTACAGGGAAAATCCAGAAATAACCAGGCAGATATTTTTTGTCAAAATAAATTTCACAACGCGATGCTTCTGTATCAGCAATATTTTTATAATAAGCTCTTACAGATGCCACATGATGCTTCCTGTCAATCTCAAAACCGGCAAGTTTTTTTGCAGTTACACCATTGGTTCCATCAGCGCCAATAATCATTGTTGCTTTAAAAACTGTTGTATTATTTCTTGATGAAATAGTAAAACCATTTTCATCTTTTATTATGTCTTTTATTTCTGTATTCTCAAAAACGTCAATTGCATTTTTCTTTTTTACTACATTAAAAAGAAAATTATCAAAGTCAATGCGTGTTGAAGTATATGCTTCCTGCTTCCAGTCAAAATCAACTTGTTTATTATTGTAATAGCAAACCGTTTTTTGAGTAAGTATTTTTTTATTGAATGTACAAAGCTCATCTTTAAATGATGCATCAATTTCTTTCAGCCATTTTATTGCCCTGCCGGGAATGGCATCGCCACAAACTTTATCCCGGGGAAATTTATGTTTATCAATAATTGTAATATGTAAACCTGAATCTTTTAAAGCCAATGCAGCAGCGCATCCTGCCGGGCCGGCACCAATTATTATAACATCATACATGTTTTGGTTTTGCATATCTGATAAATGCAAATAAACTTATGTTGCTGTAAATAAAAAAGAGAGCCTGTAAACAAACTCTCTCTTTAAAATTTTGATGGTGTAATTACCACCTGTTGCTGCTTCCGCTGTTGCTAAAAGATCTTTTGTTATTGTTGTTTGATCTTTCTTCACGTGGTTTTGCAACGGTAACGCTCATGCTTCTGCCGTCAACCATAGCGCCATTTAATTCTTTAATGGCTTTTTCTGCGGCAGCATCATCAGACATTTCAACAAAACCAAAGCCGCGGCTGCGGTTAGTGAATTTGTCTGTAATAACTTTTGCTGAAGTAACTTCTCCATAATCCTGGAAATAATCCTTTAAATCCTCGTCCTGAACGTTAAAGCTCAGGTTTGAAACATAAATGTTCATTCTTGTGTTTGTTTAATTTAAAAATTATGAGCGGATAAACCTGTGTAAAGACGATAAATACTATTAGCAGAAAAACTGTAGCAGAAAAATAACTTCATTACTAAGACTATAAACTCAATTGAATTGCAAATATAGTTAAATGAAGTCAAATCGTTTTTAAATAATTATATATTTAACTCTGCGTTGCATAGTTTGTATGGCAATAAGATAATGTTTTAGAGATTGAATATCCATTTTCAACAAATGCCTTTTGAAAAACTTCAGGGCTTATATTAAATCTGGCTGACCAATACATTATTTCTTTAGAATGATTGAAGTTAACTTGGGTGTTATCATTTAGTTTTTCTTTTGCTGTCATTGCATTTTTTTGAAACTAAATTTCAAATTATGTGCCTTTATTTTTTTACATCAAGGTATTGCCTTAATGACTTAACATATTCTTCAAAAGCCTTAATGCCCGTATGTGTTATTTTACAGGTTGTGTTTGGATAGTTGTCTTTAAACTCTTTGGTTACATCTATATAGCCGGCTTCTTTTAGTTTTTGAACCTGCACGCTTAAGTTGCCTGCAGTTGAGTTTGTTTTTTCTTTTATGAACGTAAACTCTGCCTGCTTTACACTTATTAATAAACTCATAACTGCAAGCCTTAATTGTGAATGTAATATCGGGTCGAGCTCTTTAAACATTTTCTTGTATTGCCTTCTTGTATCTTCTTCTTAAAATTAAACCGGGAATAAACCATGCGCTTAATGCTGCCGCTGCGGTTAATAACATGATGTATTGTGTTGGCTGAATGAAAAAACTTAAAGCAGCAAACAGCCAGCATATAACGCCACCAACAATCATGGGTTTAAAATGATTTATATATCCTGTAGCAAAAGTGGGAATGCCATACATCAATAAAAACAATGCGCCTGAATGTGGTTCCTGGTAAATACTTGTATATATTGACATAAGGAAAAGTGCTACGCCAAAACTTATCCATATTCCGCCCATTGCATCATCATCGTAAGTGCGGTAACGTTTCTTTTTTGCGGCACGAACGGAGATTATAATCTGTGGTATTAATGCAAACAATGTAAGAAACCAGATATATTCAAGTACTCTTATCCTCCAATGAGAATTGAAAAAAGTTATAATCGCACAAAAGGCAACGAGACTGCCCCATAATAAGGCACCAATGCCAGTTTCTTCATAATCGCATTTTGCCTTATTTATCATTTGCGTTATCAGCTCAAGGCTTTGCGCTTCAGTTAATTGTTGTTCTTCATTCATACATTAATATGTTTATATCTTGAACGTAACTTATAACCGGGAATAATCCATGCTATCAACATGGCAACAGGAATGAACAAAAACTGGTAATCGTAATTTTTAATAAAGGTTGATATAATACATAAAACCCAGCATGCAATTCCACCAATAATTAAAGGCTTAAAGCGAACGATTACGCCTGTTAAAAAAACTGGCATTCCATATACAGCCAGTAAAATATGAATGATGTGTGAATAATATTCTCCGGTAGTAAGAAAGCCAATTAAAAATCCAAGCAAAATCATTACAACAGCAAACGTTATCCAAACAAAACCTATAATGTAATCAGTATATGTTTTTACAATTTGATGTTTACTTTTTTTACTGTAGTAGAAATACTGAAAAATAAATGTAGGTATTGTTGCAAACCAGACAATATAATGATATGGATACTTAAAAACATGCAATAACAAAAACTGCAGAAGGCTGCAAATAAAAACCAGCCAGCCCCAGACAAGATACATCAGGCCATCTTCTGCGAACTTATCTTTTGCACGGTTAATCATGCTTTCAATAAGTTGCAGGCTTTGCTGTGGCGAGAAATCGTTATCATTTTCCATTTAGTAAAATTTAATTATCAGCCTGTAATAATGAAGCAATCTCTTATTACAGGATGATTGCTTCTTATCACCACCAATTGTTAAAAGTTTATTGACAAGCTGCCAGCATCGGCACACTCATTTCCAGACCCCAATGCGGATATAATGGCTTTACCTGTTCTGCTTTACCAAAATCTACTGCTTTTTGAAATAATGGTTTTGCAACTGCTTTGCCACCGCCAAATTGTTCAGGTGTTCCGAATAATGCCATGCCCTGCAAATAATAAACACGGGGATTTGATGAATTTAAGGTTTGCGCTTTTTGTAAATCGCTTGCTGCTTGTGCACCAAAAGTCATATAACGGCTTTGTGGGTCAACTAACATTTGCTGTGTAGCTGCCATATTTCTGATAGTAAGAATTTCAGACTTTGCACTATCATCAGTTGCCAGTGCATCTGCTTTATCTGCCAACGCATTTATGCGCGAAGCAAGAGACGTTATAGTGCCGGATAAATCGCTTACTTTTAATTCAACAGTTCCGGTGGCTTGCGGAAAGTATTTCCAGCCTTCGCTTGTAAGTGCAAGTGCTGCCCAGTAATATGGCAACCATTGCGTTTTTTCTGCATCACCAATTCTTTGAAAAGATGCAACTGCGCTTTCAAGATCAGCAGCTGATTTTGCAGAATCCATCATAGATAAACTTTGCTTCATTGCAGACACGTATTTATCGCTTTGTGCATGTGCAGCAATACTTATTACGATTGCCGCAGATAAGAGTAAATGTTTCATTTTTGTTGATTTATTGTTTATTATTTTGTTGATTTTTTAAACGTTCATATTCCTGCTCTGCTGTAAACATATTGTTGCCTTGATAAGCAGATAAGTACTGTAGCAGCATTCCAACACCCCAACCCAGTATTGGCCAAATTGGCCAGAAGTAGCTGCCTGGTCCTGAAGAAAAATACCAGACGCCAATTAAAAAAAGGTTCACAAAAACATAAGCAGAAAAGCTCCACTTAAAAGCAGCTCTTTTTTTAGCTATCTGCCATAGCATTTCGTCGCGTTGATTATCGTTCATAATAATTGTTTTAATCTTTTAACATTAAGAAGTATATCCATCCAATAAAAAAAATCTGTAAAGGAATCCTGAACCATAAATAGGAAGTTCCTTTCTCTGAATAATCAGCCTTCTCAAAATCAACATGTTTTATTGCTGCAAAAATGTTAGCGGGTAAAATCAAAATAAAAAATGCAACAAGCAACCAACCAGTAACTCTTATGGTTGATGGAACAAGTAAACCGGTTGCTGCTAATATTTCTATAAAGCCTGTTGCAATAACAAAGAATTTTTTTGCGGGAATGAATGAAGGCATCATCATTACCATTCCTTTAGTAAATTTAAAATGCCCGATTGAAGTGAACACAAGCATCACTGCCATTGCGATTCTTCCGCTTAATTCAATATCAGCCTTCGCATACATAAAATAAATAACAGCAATGCTGATGATAAAAACCGATATTAAAATAATTAACGGTTTCATTGTTTAATTTTTTGTGCCGTTTTTAATTTTTCATACTCTTTATCTTCAGAAAACAATGAAGCATTCATATAAGCATCGAGATAAGTTATGACTATAATAAAAACAAATAAACCGATAGCCCATGCAGGCCAGAAATAAGAATGTATTCCGGTTGTGAAATACCAAATTGCGATGAGCATTACGGTTATAACTGATAAAAAAGCCGCTGATTGTTTAAAGGCAACTTTTTTCTTGGCAAGCCTGCGCAGTTTATCATTCTGCACTTTTTCAATCATGCCTGCAATTACCTGCAGGCTTTGGTCAGGCGTAAATCTTGTATCATTTTTTTCCTCATCCATTGAAATCAATTTTTTATAGATTATTGTTGATGGCATCTTGGCTTCTGTCAATTCCCCAGCTTAAGAAGCAACCGATAAAATAAAACCTTGGTGCCGGTGGCAGTATAGGTTGCTTAATAAAACCGTTATAAGAATAGTTATAACCATACACTTGTTTTTGTCCAAGCACATTACTTGCACTTGCAAACAAAACAATAAATGTTTTTGCGTTTTTCTTGCCAAGGCTTGGCAGGTATTCTGCACTTAAGTTTAAAGAATTATAATCCGGTGCACGGCCATGGTCAGCAATGTTGTATTTGTTATCAGTGTAATTATATAAGAAGTCGTAGTAAGGGCGGCCTGTTGCAAAACTATATGTTGCATTAAGGCCTGCTTTCCATTTTGTAATAAATCTTTTTACAACCAGGGATACTGTATGTTTTGCCGCAAAATTTGGTTCAAGTTCTTCAGGATAATTTTGGAAATTTCTTTTTGTATCAAGATAAGAATAGCTTATCCAGTAGTCAATATTTTTAAACGTTTTCTTATCACGTAAAAACAATTCGGCACCTTGCGCATAACCGGTTCCGCTATTGTTATAAGTTGGAAAAGTTTTAACCAGGTCATTATATTTTTTATAAAATGCTTCAACACGAAAAATTCTGTCATTTGCTGTTTTTTGATAATTGACGATGTAATGCGTTGCCTTTGTGTAACTAAGTTGTGTTGAGTATAATAACTCACTCACAAGCGGCTTTTCATAAAACACACCATAAGCTGCTGAAACCTGTGCACCTTCACCAACTTTGTATGCCAGTGAAACACGCGGTGCAATGTTTGCTTTTTTTATGATGGAAGAATATTCATAACGTGCGCCAACTTTTAAAGCAAGCTCGTTTGTCAGATATATATCGCTTTCAGCAAAAAGCGCTGCATAGTTGTCTTTAAGTTTTGCTGATACAACGCTGTCCACATTTGTATAAGAACTTGGGTTATATGCATACCAGTATTCTCCACCAAAACGAATAGCACTCAAGCCACTAAGCTTCTTTTCAAACACTTCTTTTATCTGCGATAAATCCTGCCTGCTTTTTATATGAAAGTTTTTGCTTACCCAAGGTTCATAATTTAATACTTTAGATAGATTAGCTGAATCCTGAACCTGTTGTGTAATGTTATCGCGGTTAGTGCTGTAACTCATGCCCAGGTTCATTTTCCAGCCATTGTTTAAAGTTTGCCGCCAGCTAAGATTGTTATACCAGTTATGATTAACGAGGCCAAACGCATCTTTATAAACCAGGCTGTCAATATCTTGTCTGCGTAATCCAAGATGATTGTAATCAAACGTTGTATAGTATTTAATGATGCCACCTTTGGTTTTAATGCGAAAGTTGGCATCACCTGAATGAAATTGCGGTATATTAAAATAGTCAGGTGTTTGTTTAACAAGATTGAAGTAAGCAATCAGGTTTACATAACTATAATCAACGCCCCACGAAAAATTTTTCTTTTTTGAAAGTTCCTGTACACCACCACCTACCAGTATTGGCGAAATAGATGCGTTGGCAGCAGATTTTTCAGGCAGGTCTATTGACTCAAGTATAACAGCAGAAGATAAGGCCTGTCCATATAAAGCAGAATAACCGCCGGTTGAAAAAACGGTTCCTTTAAATAAAAAAGGAGAGAAGCGGCCTCGTGTTGAAATATCCGGTATGCTGGTAAAATAGGGATTGTTCACTAACGTACCATCAATAAATTGTTTGGTTTCTTCACCGGTACCGCCGCGCACAAATAAGCCTTCCGAGTTGCCGATCTGCTGTGCGCCTGGCAATGTTTTCAAAGCAGCCGTTATATCTGCATTCGAACCGGCAGTTGTTGCAATATCTATTGAGTTTAATACAGTGGCAGCGCGTTTGTTATCGCCTGCCTCAAATGAGCCAGCAGTAACAGTTACAGCTTTCAGCTCATTAAATTTTTCTTTCAGCGTTACATTAATTGTTATAGATGTATTATTCAAATTAACCGTTGTTTGATAATCATCATAATTAACATTGGTCAAGTTAATTATATGACTTCCTTTTTCTGTTGTAGTGAAGCTGAAGTTGCCGAGCGAATCAGTAGTGCTTCCATCATAAGTGTCTTTCAGCGTAATGCTTACACTGGCAACAGGCTTGCCTTTATTATCTTTTATTTTTCCGCTGATTTTTGTTTGTGCAAAAGCATGCAGGTTAAATAAAATCAATCCAACGAGTATTAACTTTTTCATTTTACTGTTATTTGATTGCTTCGCAAACGTAGATTAGTTTATAATATAAATCAAATTATTTTGCAGATTAAATATTTTTTATCTGTGAACAGCAGGTTTTAAAAGATAAATGGATGAAACATGAGGATAGATAAACATTATTTCTCAGACAGTTTATCCAGCACAAATATTACTATCGGGCAGAACTCGGCGTTCTTTAAAGTAATGTGTTGACGTTTTATAAAAACATCTTCGTTTGTATAAGGAAAACGTTCACAATCTGAAGGCCGGACATTATAAATACCGCAATAATTATCTGAGCCTAAAAACGGGCATGGCGTTGACTTCACCACATAATCACCATCTTCATCAATACGCAGGTAAATTTTTATAAACTCGCTTTCTTTTAATTGAAGATGTTTGCTGATGCGTTTTATATCAGGCGTTTTAAATCGCGGGGAATAATTCTTGCAACACGCAGCGCATTCAAGACAATTAATTTCTTTAAATGCCTCCTCATGCAATGCAGGTAATGCTTTCAGTACTTTATTTTTATCAGCCTTTTGCAAAAACTGCTTAAATTTTTTATGCTGTTGTTTATCCGGTGCATGTTGCATGCATGCAAAATTACCTGACATAATTATTGAATTGATATTTTACAATCAAATATTAAAGTAGTCAACTTCGCTATAATTTGTTAAGTTCTTAAATATACATTACCCACCCACATACTTTTCCACCACACCGGCAGGCAGTCATTTTGATGATTTATGGAATATTTATCAATGGCTAGACCGTGCACCACTTGGCCGCAATGAAAGTGAAATGTGGATGCGCCGCCATGATGAAGATGATAGGTATTACAAAACATAAGTAAGGATTGCTGCCTTTAATTTGCAACGGCTTTCAAACTTAATATCAATCCTCCTTCTGGCGCAAGTATGTAACGGCTTTGTGCGCAGCGTACTTGTACATTGTGCTTATAAAGTTATAATTAAAGGATCACTCAAATCAATTACAATGAAACCTTTTAAGCCATAATAATTCTTGCACTGCTATATAAGTAATCTTCCGGTTTTTCTACAATACCAGCATTAACCTGATTTTAATGTATGTACTTCAGCTTTTTCCAAGCTATCTTTTGATTGCTTAATTCAACAGGATTATTATGTTGTTGCCACAACTGAAAGTTGATATTATTACTATTCTTTTTACCAGCTCTTTCCTTAATCCATAATATCCACTATTTCTGCTTTCTGCATAATATTGGTTTTAATTGCTTCTCTTAATTGTTCCGAAGTATGACGTTTCATATTTTGCATAATTCCCTTCAAGTTATATGCATGTGAACCGATGATTATATGAATGTAACCCGTCATTATATACCAGCCATACAACTTCGTTCCTTTGTTAGCAAAACAATATTTCCAGCTATCTTAAACTATCTTTTGTATTCAAATATTATTATCTTATTTAAAAAACATTCTCGGTCAGCCTCATAACACCAAATGGATAAACAATAAATCTGTTGCTGAAAACATAAATGGAGGTGAATCTTCTCAGGCATATTGTTGTGTTGAACCTTTTTATTTTCAGCCGGAAAGAATTGGGTTTTGTTTTATAACACAGAGATTCTTTTTATAAAATCGTCTTTTTTTCTTGTTGATACTTCCACGTCAGAACCATCTTCCATAATTGCAAATCCGCCCCTGCCTTTATTATAGTTTTTGATGCGGTTGAGGTTGATGAGATGTGAATGATGCACCCTGAAAAAATTACAATCTATCAACAGCTTTTCAATTTCTTTTAGCGTTCTGGAAACAAGTAGCTTTTTTTTATCGATGGTAAAAATGGTTGTATAATTAATGCTGCTTTCGCAACGGATAATATCATCAACCGTTACAAAAACAAACCCTGTTAATACGGGAAGACAAATTTTTTTGGATGTATTTTTTATAGCATTAAGATTGTGAAAAAGCGCATTGAATTTTTCATTTACATCTGCTTTTGAAAACTTGTTTTTTAATTTATCAACAGCCGTTACAAGCTCATTTGCATTTACAGGTTTTAGCAGGTAATCAATGGCACTAAACCTGAACGCCTGCACGGCATATTTATCATGGGCGGTTGTAAAAATTATTTCAAAATTAATACCGGGCAATTGCTTCAATAAATCAAACCCGGTTTGCGCCTTAATTCTAACATCAAGAAAAACAAGCTCCGGCTGTAAAAGTTCAATTGCATGAATGCCTTCTTTAACGGATTGAAAAGAACCTTTTAATTCAACCGCATCGCTGCAATATTCTGCCAGCAGGCTTTCAAGATTGTTGATGCAATGCTGTTCATCATCTATGATTATGGCTGTAATCATGCAACAAAATTAAAAGCTAAGTTCCAACGGTAATTTTACTTCTGCTCTTACACCGGTTTTTTTGCTTGACACACTCATGGAAGCACCGGCGTTTTTTAGTTTATTAAGAATATCAATCCTGGCTTTGGTAATTTTGATACCTAACGATTTTTTTTCTTCACTGATGGCTGGTTCATTTATTCCATCACCATCATCTTCCACAATGCAACGCAGCATGTCGCCTTCCAGTTTAATGTGAATAGTGATGTGCCCTTTGCCTTCTTTCTCCGCCATGCCATGCCAGATGCTGTTTTCAACAAACGGCTGCAGCATAAGCGGTGGCACCAGTGTATTTTCCCTGTCAATACTTTCATCAACCTGTATGTGATAATCAAACTTATTCTGCAGGCGAAAACGTTCAAGCTGCATGTATAACTCCAGCGCTTTTAAATCATCAGCCAGCGGAATATCTTTATACTCAGAATTTTCTAAAACAATGCGCATAAGCCACGCAAAATTATCAGTAAAATCCGCGGCAATTTTAGTTTGGTTGTTACGAATGTAATTTGCAATTGAGTTTAAAGAATTGAAAATAAAGTGTGGGTTCATTTGTGCACGCAAAGCTTTCATTTCGGTATCGCTAACCTGCGCCTGCAGTTCGGCTTCATTTTTTTGTGTTCTTATATCGCGGTTGCGCTTGTAAAAAACAAAGCTGCCTATACCTGCCAGTATTAAAAAGGCTGCACCAGCCATAGTTGCATTTTCAGTAACATGTTGCTTTTGTATTTCAGCTTTGGCAAGTGCCTGCTGTTTATCTGTAATGGCTTTTGTAGAGTCTTGTGTTTTAGCAAACTGGTATTGCATTTCAAGGCGGGTTATATTAGTTTTTGTGTTATCATTAAAAATACTATCCTGTATAATTTTAGCCTGGTTGTTATAGCTTAATGCCTGCTGGTAATTTTTTTGTTGTTTATAGAAATTGCTTAAATAATTTAAAGCTGTTTCTTGCCTGTCCAGCGAGCCGATTTCTTTTGCCACTGCCAGGCTTTGCTGTAAATAAGAAAGTGCCTGTTTATGTTCCTGAGGTATTAATGTATATATATTGCCTAATTCACCTGATGTGTTAGCAGCGTTGTTTTTATCGCCTAATTTTTGAAATTGTATTAAAGCTTTTTTATAATAATCAATAGCCGTTGGATAGTTAGCTATGCTTTTATATACATTTCCTATATTGCCTAAAATAGCGGCTGCTGTTTGAATGTTACCAGTATTTTTGCTAACTGATAATGCCCGCTGATAATAAGAAAACGCCTGTTGATAATCTTTTTTATCTGCAGAAATCTGCCCTAATGCCGCAAGCATCGTTGCTACCCCCTGTTTATTGCCTGTTTGAATACAGATGTTCAAAGATTTTTGAAAATACTGTTGTGCTTTTTCAGTTTCTTTTAGCTCCCTGTAAGTAAAACCCGCTTCTGCCAAGGCACTGGAAAGGGGAGGTATAATGTTTGCTTTTTCAGTCAGGTTTATTGCTTTAAGATCATATTCAAGCGCTTCCGTATAATTTGACAATGCCCGGTTTACTAATCCCAAATTAGCAACAGCCACAATAACCTGACCGGTATCATAAACACGCTCTGCCATGCGCAGGTTTTTTGAATGCGTGTTTAATGCTTCGGCATAGTTAGCAGTATAGTACTGAATAACACCAATTGTATTTAAAACAGAAAACATTCCATGCTCATAATTTTCCTTTTCAAATATTTGTAGTGCTGTTTTAAGTATTAGCAAAGACGAATCATACTCACCTTTATTCAAATAATTAATTCCTTTGCTGCTAAGCGCATTCCCAAGCCCGGTTTTATTCTTTAGTTTCCGGGCAAGGTTGATGCCTTCATTACATCTGTTTATTCCTTCGGTTGGATTAACAGACTGGTATGCCACAGAAATGTTATGTAATAAATTCAGCCTCACCGTATCCTCCTGCGAATGCTTTTTTAATTCGTTCAACAGGCTATCTAAATTTTTTTGTTGGGCATGAACATGAGCAGCAGCAATACAAATCAATAGCAACAACAAAATTTTTTTCATTAGGGTAAAGTGTTATTTATAGCTTTTATTCTCAGCGAAAAGGTAAAGCTTTTTGCAGTTTTCGCAAATTTTAACGCAGTTGTCAGCCCTGCTTACACACTTACTCAATACAGCTTGCCATGGCTTTAAATGCTTTCTAAGTTTACACGAAAACCAAATTATTCAAATAAAAACAAACAAAATGAAAAAGACACAATTACTCTGTATTGCAGTAATAATAACTGCAGCATTAATTTCTCAACAAGCCAGCGCAAAAATCTGGCGGGTAAATAACAAATCGAATTATGATGGAATCAATTTTTGGGGGGATAATTTGGGCGGTACACAAAACTATCCGGTGTTTGCGCAAATTAATTCGACATTAGTAGCTGCTGGTGATACTTTTTATGTAGAGCCTTCGACAATTCCATATGCAGATGCAAACATCGACCGTAAAGTAACTATCATTGGTTCAGGTTATTTTTTAAGTCGAAATCCTCATGTTTCCTCGACCACAGACAGTTCCAGCATTGGGAATGTAACGTTCAGTTCAGGTTCGGACGGTTCTCAAATAATAGGAATGAGTAATGTTAACACTGGGTCTACGTCTAAAGACTTTGTTATTCTTACAAATAATATAACAGTTAAAAGATGCAATTTAAAGAATTCAATAGTAATTAGCAATAATTCAAATGGAACTGGTTTAAGTGACGTATACATCCTTGAAAATTTTTTTAACTCAAATGCACTTGGAGTTTATGGAAATTCCGGAATTGCTTATCCGATTGACTTTGTTTTTAATAATAATATTTGCAAAGGAGCTTTAATTTGGGGTGGTACTATTCTCCAATGCGACAACAATGTATTTGATGGTCCACAAAGTTCTGAAGCACTACAATTTACAACCAGTGAATTTAAAAATAATATTTTAAAAACTTTAAACGCCACAATCAATATTAATAACGGAAGTAATCTAAATGTATCTTATAATATAGGCACATCTGCTTCGCAATTTGGAACTGCTAATAATAATATTGTTGTAGCATCTATCGCTTCAATCTTCGTTACCCCCACTTCACCTGATGGCGCATATCAAATTGCAAGCGGTTCTGCTGCAAACAACAGTGGCTCAGATGGTACTGACCGTGGCGCATTTGGTGGTGCAGCGGTTACAGACCGTTATACACTTTCTGGTTTGGCTGCCATACCTGTTATATATTCTGTAAGCACAAAAGGCGCTACGGCAACAAATCTCCCGGTAACTATCCAGGCAAGAACCATTAAATAAACCACTATGAAAACAATTTTAATACTACTGTTTACATCAGTAAGTATGGCTGCACTGGCGCAGGATACTACTGTGGTACAGTTAGAATACTTTTTTGATACCGACATGGGTGTGGGCAACAACAAGGTGTTAAATGTTACGCCTTCTGCAGATGGAACCTTTCCGTTTACGGCAATCATCTCAAATCTTTCAGTTGGCTATCATAAGCTGTATATCCGTACGAAAGACAGCAATGGCAAATGGAGCTTAACCACAAGAAACAATGTTGAAGTGTTTACGCCAGATGCCAAAGTTTCCTTAGTAAGCGGTGAATATTTTATTGATACCGACCCGGGATATGGCAATGCAAATGCCATTGCTATTACCGCACCTGATTCCATGCTGCTGCAGAACTTCCCGGCAGTAACTTCAGGCTTATCTGTGGGTTACCATAAATTATATGGCAGGCTTAAAGATAATCTTGGTAGATGGAGCTTAACCTTCCGCCGCAATATAGAAGTATATAAGAACGATACCAATTATGTAACTAAAGCAGAATACTTCTTTAAAACTGATAGTGGTTATGGTAATTGTACAGATGTAACATTTGCAAAGCCTTCTGCTGATAGTTCATTCGTATTGAATATTCCACTTAATGCGGTTACTAATGATACATTATTTGTGAGGGTATATGATAATAAAGGCAAATGGTCGCTTACAGCTATAAAAGATACTTCACTTATACTACCGCTTACATTGCTTAGCTTTAATGTGGTTAAACAAAACAACACAGCCCAGCTTAGCTGGCAAACAGCCAATGAAATAAACACATCTTACTTCAATATTCAACGCAGCACAGATGGAAGAAGCTTTGCTAACATTGGTAAGGTTGCAGCAAAAGGTAGCAGTAAAGTCCAGAATGATTATACTTATGTTGATGATAACATATCTCAATTACATGCAGGCAGGCTTTACTACCGTTTACAGGAAGCAGATAATGATGGTAAACTTAACTACAGTGGTATAAAGATTATAGATATAAACACAAACAGTGTTTTATTTACCATCTCTCCAAATCCGGCAAATGATTATATAAACATATCTTCATCTGGTAATGTTGCCAATGTACACGTAAGTGTAACAGATATTAATGGCAGAACACTGTATATAGCTAAGCAAAATTTTACGGCCAATCAGCAAATAAAAATACTTGCTTCACAATTTGCCAAACAGGTTTTAATTGTAACAATTATTACAGACAATGGCAAGCAGGAGTTTAAAGTAGTAAAAGAATAAAATTTCATCACTTATAAATATTTAAAAGGCACTTGCATAAAGTGCCTTTTGTTTATGTAGCAGAAGTTGGCTTATAACATAACAATCCGGTACGGGTCTAAACTTCAAGATACCCTTCAGAACATCTCGAAGAACAAGCAAGTTTGATTTGTATTTACAGTTGAAATGGAATAACAAAGACTTTATGAGGATAGATATTTAATTAGGCTTGTCACCAGCCACCTGATGCGCCGCCACCTCCAAATCCTCCTCCGCCACCACCACCAAAGCCACCGAACCCTGCACCCGAATCACTGTCATCAATTCCCGGGCCTGTATAATAGCTACTGCCAATACCTGTATATTTGACATTAGCTGTGTACATAGCAATATATTTTTTTCTGTATTGGTATGCCCATACTGAAAAAACAACTACACCAGTCAATATTATAAGAAGGCCTATGTCACCATACTTATTATGCTTAGCCTGTTCTTTATTAAAATCAGTTTCATAAATTGAAGGATCAGTTGCAGGTTTAAACAATACAGTAGCTGTATCCGGCACAGGTGAAGAAGTTAATATCTGTGTATCAAGATGATTACCCACCTGTGTTACCAGTAAACTTAGTGCTCCGAAATAATCTTGGGCACGCAGGTTATCTTTTAAGCGCTCAATTATTTCAGAAGCAGTAACATCCGGTATATCTCCTTCAAGATGCCCGGCAACCTCTAACCGCTGCCTGCGAATATTTAGTACAGCTACATACACCAATCCATTATGTGCAGTACCAACTTTCCATGTATTACCGATATTTCTTGTATAATCTTCTATAGTAATGTCCTGTGGCAAATCATTTACCAGTATAGCCGCCATCTGCACACCTGTATTTGTTTCTAGCTGGCGGAATTGATGATTTAAGTCATTAAGCTGGTCTGGCGATAAATGATTGGTATAATCATCTATATAAGTATTTGGTTTAGCCTTGGGAATTTGTGCATTGCTTACAACTGATAAAAAAAACAGAACTATTAAAACAATACGCATAAAATATTAAAACAGCTGACAAATTTATTTGTTATAACAATTGAGTAAAGTATAGTCTTAAGAAATTAATCTTCAATCAATTCTTTTAATTGTAGTGTTCTTTGTTTTGTAAAATAAGTTTTGATTGCGTAGTCAGGAATGTTGGGACACTTTAAAGCTGCAAACTCTATCCAGGTATTTTCATATTTAAGCCAGCTTCTTTCTGCTTTAATTATGCCGCTTCTTGTTATTGTTCCAATATTATTTGTATCACGTATATAATTGCTATCCTTCATCAAAGTTGAGTAAGTTTTGTTAAGTGCATTGTCAGTTCTGGTAAAATCTTCAAGCGAATATTGTGGCAGTATACATTTATCAATAAGTTTTACAGCAGTTAAAAACGCATCTCTTAATGAATCTTCTTCGTCTGATTCAAACATGGCTCTTGCAGTGCCGGTTAAATCTACTTCCATTGTTACTCTTGTATTTACAAAATCATTAAACGCAATTTTAAGTTTTATAAACGCATCTTTTTCATTCGGAAGCCATGCCTGTATAATCCTGCTTATTTTTTTATTCCGGTCAATACCTTCAGATTCAGACATCTTTGACTGGCATATACCCATCATATAGCCACTTGTAATATCATCGCATATATCAAACACATCCTTCGATTTATTTTGTTTCATGTCTTTTAAATGTTCAATACGTCCTTCTGTCTCCGCTTGTGCTGCTGGCACATTTGCACAGGCTAATTGTATAGATAAATCAAGATTCTTCTTAACGCCATAACCATTTGCATATATCATCATCAAAATACCAGCCCCTGCAAATGGTTCTACATTTCCACTTGTATCCCATTCCATAAAAGCAAGTTGACGGGCTGTTACATAGTTAACAGGAACGCCAATTCCGTAATAATAATCTGATGACCCCTTTTTTAAACCTTTTAATTGAAGCTTTTCTGTTGCAGTTGGTAAATCTTCTTTTTGGAAATCGGAAAGTTTAACTATTGGACACTGTTGTCCAATTGATCTGATTGTAATGATAAATAAAAAGACTGAACATAAATAATATAACCGCATAATTCTATAGTATTATAAAAGTCTTTAAATGCAAATCAATAAGATTGAATTAAGTCATAAGTGATCATTTTTCATTTTGTTATTTGATGAAATATTTGCGCTTCTTTGAATCCAGTATGATATGACTATTTCTAAACATATTAATACATCTGACAAATTGCTGTTTCTGGTAATAATGTGTGCAATAATATCAGATACAGTAAAGAAAAAGAAGGTATTAACCCTATAATTAAACCTAAGGTTGTCGCGTAAAAAGCTGGTTTTAAAATTATCTGTTTACTTGAATTTTTATTGTATGTCTTAATCGTTGAATAAAGTTCATTGATTATTTCATCACCACTTAATTGTAAATCATCTAACTTTTTACGATAAAAAGTATATCCAAAACGTCTTTTATTTTCTAATGTGAATTTAATATTGTTATATGCTATGCTGTATTTAGAAATCCGATAATCTTTAATTCATTAAGATTAAATTTTTGCGTTTGCCCATCTTCATAATCTTCCTTTTTAATTGTTACTTCAATAGCGTCACTTGTTATTAAAAAATTAGCTTGCCTTGTAAAAAAAGTATTCAATTTTGATTTGAATACAACAGGCAAACACATTATAATCATAAATACAATCGCAAATTGATTTGAATGAACCAGAAAGAGTCATACAGAAAATACTCCATTTAAACAAATGAATAACAACAGTTTTAGCATCATTTCGTTCATAAAAAGTATATATGTATGCTTCATTTCTTACTATCTGCTTTAACAGGCGATACTAAAAAGTAATATTTTAATAAAGGCGGCTACTGTTTTACAAACTTTAATGTTTTTATACCACTGCCTGTAATTAATTGTACATAATAAATACCGCTTTCAAAACCTGCTACGTTGATATACTGTTGAACAGAACCTGGCTGCAAACCTTGTAATGATTTTTCATAAACAGGTTTGCCGTTAGCATCAGTAATTCTTAATGAAGCCTGCTTTGTTGCATTGTCTGTAGTAAAGCTTATTGTAAGTTGACTATGAACAGGATTTGGCGATAAGCTATAGGCAAATTCACCGCCATGCAACTGCAGTTTTATGATTGATGAATAAGTGTATTTACCATCTTTATCAATTGTCTTTAAACGATAATACAATGTTGAAGAACCAAGGTGCAATGCACTGTAATCATTCAATGTATAATCATGTTTTGTGCTGCTGTTACCGCTTGCAGCAACATTACCTATGTTATTAAAAATAACACCATCCACACTGCGCTCAACACCAAAATGGTCTGTATTAATTTCTGATGCGGTTTGCCAGTTAAGTAATACTGATGAAGGTTGTAAAGAAGCTGTAAAGTTTGAAAGACCAACAGGCAAAATAGAAACTGTTGTATCAATTTTATACAGATCAGAATCTCCTGATGTGAGATAATAATGATTATTAAAGTACAGCTGGTGATTATAAACAAACAGGTAAGAAGATGTACGGTTATCTCTGCCATAACCTGTAATCTCTTTAGTTCCTTCTGAAGTTCCATCGGTTACCCAGAGGCCCAGCTCGGATAGGTTACCATCATCTGCATTAAAAAAAATACCTGTAGTTGTATAGAAGCATTCTCTAACACCAGCTACACCATCACCATTCGGGTTAACGTCTTTTACGAGATTTGTTCCATCTGCTGTACCATCTGTACTCCAGAGTTCCCGGCCATCTACTCCATCATCTGCAGTAAAATAGTATTTACCTTTAAAAGGTGTAAAATATTGTATAGGTTTAAACGGGCTGTAATTACCACTTGTATAACTATTTTGAAGAGCACCTTCATTATAAACAAAGTTAGGATCAGAGCCATAACTTCCCGGCCTGATATCTTTTAGCAAAGCTGTATTTGCAGCAGTGCCATCCGTAGTTCCGAACTCATATCCAGAATCAGGCGTACCAACGTCAATAAAAAGTTTGTTATTCAAAATAACACCATCAATGTAAGCATTTTTTTTAATTGGTTTTGTGTTCGCAGCAGTACCATCAGTAGTCCATAATTCTTGTTGTACTGTACTGGTTGGTGCTGTAAAAAGAAGTTTGTTATTCACTACAACACCATAATTATAATCAACCTTGGAATTTAAGTTTTTATATGAATTAGTATTGGCAGCAGTGCCATCTGTTGACCAGATTGCAGTTTTATTTGTAGTATCAGTTACAAAAAATACAAATTTGCCATTAACAAAATAAGGTAAACCCATAGAAACTCCTGCGCCGGAATTATATAATAAGTTGGTGCTGGTACCATCTGTTACAAAAAGCTGGGAAGAGCCTGTTGGTACAGTGCCGGAAGTAGCAGTAAAAAATGTTTTACCACCTGTGGTATCAAATTGTAAAGTAGTACTGTCAGCAAAATTATTTTCTAATAGTGAAACGCCTGAAGCTGTAAGTTTATAAAGCCCGAAGGTAGAATCTGCACCATAAGCTGTAAATAAAACATAGCTTCCGTTTACAAAAAACTGTATTCCGTAATAAGTATTGGTAATAGGAAAACTACCTGAAGCGTTACCATTAATATCCGTAAACAGCCGGGTATTAGCAGCTGTACCATCTGTACTCCAGAGTTCATAACCATGCACCCCGTCATCAGCCGTAAAGTATAACAGGTTATTAAATTTAAACCAGTTTCTGGCGTAAGCATAGCCAGTGGTATTAATCTGCGCTAACAGGCGTGTGCCACCGGTGGTTCCGTCTGTAACATATAATTTTCCTGAATCACTTTCAAAATAACCTTCACCCTTATAAATAGATGCTGGATCTACACCTCCGGGTAAGTTTGTTATAAGCTTAATTGAAGTGCTATCAATTGTGTACATTCCGCCACCATCATCACTAAACATAATAACATGTCCGTTGGGCAAAGTAAATCCATCGCGAATCCTGACACCTGAACGTGATATTTGAGTTACCTGTGAGAATGAAGATTGAAGGGCAAGAAAAGAAATTGCAGCAAGCAATAAGCGTAGATGTTTTGTCATAAAATATTTTTTTTAAAAGTAAAAGAATTTGAAGGAAAAATCGCATTATGTATTATTCAAAAAGATGAATACCGAAAGGCATTCATCTTTTTAAGTAAGTTATATTAGAGCTATTACTGTTTTACAAACTTCAATGTTTTTGTACCACTGTCTGTAATTAATTGTACATAATAAATACCGCTTTCAAAACCTGCTACATTTATATACCGTTGAACAGAACCTGGCTGTAAACCCTGTAATGATTTTTCATAAACAGGTTTGCCGTTAGCATCGGTAATTTTTAATGAAGCCTGCTTTGTTGCATTGTCTGTAGTAAAGCTTATTGTAAGTTGACTATGAACGGGATTTGGCGATAAGCTATAGGCAAATTCACCACCATGCAACTGTAGTTTTATGATGGATGAATAAGTGTATTTACCATCTTTATCAATTGTTTTTAAACGATAATATAATGTGGAAGAGCCAAGGTGCAATGCACTATAATCATTTAATGTATAGTCATGTTTTGTGCTGCTGTTACCGCTTGCAGCAACATTACCTATGTTATTAAAAATAACACCATCCGCACTGCGCTCAACACCAAAATAGTCAGTATTAATTTCTGATGCAGTTTGCCAGTTCAATAAAACCGATGAAGGTTGCAGTGAAGCCGTAAAGTTTGAAAGACCAACAGGCAAAATAGAAACGGTTGTATTAATTTTATACAAGTTAGGTTTACTTCCTCCATCATAAAAATGTTGCGTCAGATATAACTGGTTATTATAAATAAACAGGTAAGTAGTTTTATAATTAGGATCATCATCTTCCTCACCCGGATTATAACCCTGAATCTCTGTAGTTCCTTCCGTAGTTCCATCGGTAACCCAAAGACCAAGTTCGCTTAGATAACCATTATCTTCCGTAAAATAAATACCTGTAGTGGTATAAAAAAACGACCCATTATTTTGTACACCATCATCACCCGGGTTAATATCCTTTGTTAACGTTGTACCACCCGGTGTGCCATCTGTACACCATAACTCACTGCCACCTCCATCATCTGCAGTAAAGTAGTATTTACCTTTAAACGGTGTGTAATTATAATTCTCATCATACACAAAACCGGGATTAGAACCAGTGGTTCCAGGGTTTATGTCTTTTAGTAAAATTGTATTAGCAACAGTGCCATCTGTGCTCCATAATTCATTTCCGGTAGTACTTGTATATCCTTCAAAAATCAGTTTATTATTTATAACTAAACCCGGGTCAACACCAATACTTATATGTTTAATTGATTTTGTATTGGCAACTGTACCATCTGTGCTCCATAATTCACTGCCGGCAGAACTGGAATAAGTTCTAAAAAGAAGTTTGTTATTTACACTATGAGCTTCATTAATTGTAGCCTTTATGTTTAGGAGCAACTGGGTATTGCTTGTGGTGCCATCTGTGCTCCATAATTCATATGCTGAAGAATCAGTACGAACAGTAAAAACAAGTTTATTGTTTACAACTTCACCATAATTATCAATCCTCGCATTTATATTTTTAAGAAGTGAAGTGTTTGCAGCGGTGCCATCTGTTGCCCAGATTGCACTTGCATAGGTGATATTGTTCTTTACTTCAAAAATAATGTTGCCGTTAACCAAACGTGGATTATAAATGGTTGATCCTGCACCGGCATTATACAACAATCTGGTGCTGGTGCCATCTGTTGCCCAAAGTTGGTTAGCCGCTGTTGCACCTGTGCCGGCAGCCGCAATAAAAAATGTTTTACCACTTGTAGTATCGTAAGTTATAGTAGTGCTATCAGCAAAATCATTTTTTAAAATTGTAATAACGCCTGAAGCTGTAAGCTTATATAATCCGAAGGTAGAATCTGCACCATAGGCTGTAAATAAAACATAGCTTCCGTTTATAAAAAACTGTGTGGCAGTAAAAGGATAATATGGTAATGGATTACGTACACTGCCTGATGTATCGCCATTAATATCTGCAACCAGCTTAGTATTGGCAGTTGTGCCATTAGTGCTCCACAGCTCAGTGCCATGCACACCATCATTAGCAATAAAGTATGCAAGGCTATTAAATTCAAAAACGGTATTTGGGTAAGCACTGCTGCCTGTTTTATTAATCTGCGCCACAGCATGTGTACCGGCAGCAGTGCCATCTGTAACATATAATTTGCCTGAATCACCTTCAAAATAACCATTGCCTTTGTAAATAAATCCCGGAATTAAATGATTAGCTAAGTTGGTTATCAACGTAATCGAAGTACCATCAGTTGTGTACATTCCATCCTTTTGGCTGCTCGTCAATATAGGGTGTCCATTAGGTAAAACAAATCCTGAATTAATTTGAGAGCCTTTAGGAGTTATTAATGTTACCTGTGCGAATAAAGATGGCAGGGCGAAGAAAGCAATTGCAGCAAGTAATAAGCGTACAAGTTTAGGCATAAATATTTGTTTTTATAAAGATAGAAAAAATTAAAGGGGAAAATCACATTAGAAATAATTTTTAAACTCAATATTTTATAAAAAAAATACATGCGAAAAGGTATTCATCTTTTTAATTATTGATATTATTAATGGGTTCTATTGCTTTACAAACTTCAATGTTTTAATGTCATTGTTGGTTACCAGTTGTATGTAATAAATACCGGCTGCAAAACCAGCTACGTTTATGTATTGCTGAACAGAACCTGGCTGTAAACCCTGTAATGATTTCTCATAAACAGGTTTGCCGTTTGCATTAGTAATTCTTAATGAAACCTGCTTGGTTGCATTGTCTGTTGTAAAGCTTATGGTGAGCTGACTACGAACGGGATTTGGTGATAAGCTATAAGCAAATTCACCGCCATGCAACTGTAGTTTTATGATTGATGAATAAGTGTATTTACCATCTTTATCAATTGTCTTTAAACGATAATATAATGTTGAAGAACCAAGGTGCAATGCACTGTAATCATTCAATGTATAATCATGTTTTGTGCTGCTGTTACCGCTTGCTGCAACGTTGCCAATATTATTAAAACGAACACCATCTACACTGCGCTCAACAACAAAATGGTCAGTATTAATTTCTGATGCAGTTTGCCAGTTTAATAAAACGGATGAAGGCTGTAACGAAGCAGTAAAATTTGAAAGACCAACAGGCAAAATATTTAACGTTGTATCAATTTTAAACAGGTCAGAATCTCCTTCTGTATCATAATAATAATTTGTAAAATACAATTGGTGATTATAAACAAATTGATAATAAGTTTTACGGTTACCGCCGCCATAACCTTCAATCTTTTTGGTTCCTGCTGCAGTACCGTCAGTCACCCAAAGCCCAAACTCGGTGCGGTCTTCATCTTCTTCCGTAAAATAAATACCTGTAGTTGTATAGAAAAATGAACTGTTATTTTGAACATCCATGTTTGTTATCAAAGTTGTTCCATCTGTTGTACCATCCGTACTCCAGAGTTCCTCATTCGCTGTAAAGTAGTATTTACCTTTAAATGGTGTATAATAGCTAAAATTGCTATTACCATTCGTAATACTATTTTGAAGAGCGCCTGTATTATATACAAATGAAGGACCGGAGCCTTCTTTTCCCGGAACGATATCTTTTAGTAAAATTGTGTTGGCGGCAGTACCATCCGTGCTCCATAATTCATCTCCCGCAGCACTGGTATATCCCGAAAAAATAAGTTTATTATTTAAAACAACATTTGGGTAAAGCGCAGCTTTTATGTGTTTAATTGGGTTGGTATTAGCCGCAGTACCATCTGTACTCCATAATTCATTTCCTGTACTATCAGAAAAAGTTGTAAAAAGAAGTCTGTTATTTATAACATAACCTGGTTCAATTTCAGCATGTATGTTTTCTATTGATTGGGTATTGGCAGCAGTACCATCCGTACTCCATAATTCCTGATTTCCCGAAGTATCAGCTATAACCGTAAAAACAAGTTTATTATTTACAACTTCACCGTAATTACGAATATAATCAGGTATATCTTTAAATAATGTTGTGTTGGCAATAGTGCCATCCGTGCTCCATAACTTAACATTTTTTGTAGTGTCAGTTACAATAAAAACAAATTTGCCATTTACAAAACGGGGATGGTAGATAGTAACCCCTGCGCCCGGATTATATAACAAATTGGTGTTGGTGCCATCTGTTACCCAAAATTGATTAGATGCTGTTGGCCCGGTACCAGATGCAGCAATAAAGAATGTTTTACCACCCGTAGTATCAAATTGCAAAGTAGTGCTGTCAGCAAAATTATTTTCTACTAAGGAAATGCCGGAGGCTGTAAGTTTATACAGACCGAAAGTAGAGTCTGCACCGTAAGCTGTAAATAAAACATAGCTTCCGTTTATAAAAAATTGAGTAGTATAATAAGGATAATAAGGCGATGGATCAGGAAAACTATTTGATGAGTCGCCATTAATATCAGCAACGAGCTTGGTATTAGCAGTTGTACCATCTGTGCTCCAGAGTTCATTGCCATGCACACCGTCGTCAGCAATAAAGTATAAAAGGTTATTAAATTTAAATAAAGTATTTAGGTCAGGATTGCCTGTTTTATTGATCTCCGCTACAAAGCGAGTGCCTGCAACGGTTCCGTCTGTGGCATATAATTTTGGTATAGAATCGGCCACAAAAGCGGTAAAATATAGTTCGCCTTTATAAATACCTGATGCTGCGTCTTGTAAAGCAACTTGGGTAGATAAATCATTGCCAACATATGAGTCAGTGACTAATGAAATTGAAGAACCATCGGTTGTATAAAGGCCGCTATGTGATCTGGTTGTCATAACTACATGTCCATTGGGTAAAACTAATCCTCCGTTAATTTTAAAACCGGAAGGTGTTATTAATGTTACCTGTGAAAATGAGGATTGCACGATAAAAAAAGAAATTGCAGCAAGCAAAAAGCGTAGAGGTTTAGTCATAAATATTTTTTATAAATGTAAATAAATTTTAAAGGGAAAAATCGTATTTTTTACTGTGCACCACTTGGCCGCAATGAAACCGGAATCCGATTGCGCCGCCATGATGAATATGATGAGCCATTACAAAACAATGGTAAGGATTGCTGCAGTTAAAGAAATCTGGTTGATACAATCATCTGTATAAGTATCTGGTTTAGGCTTCGGGATTCGTGCATAGCGCAGCAGGCTGGCAGGCAAATACTGTAAACACAAACAAACTAAAAAAGGCTCCCTGCAGAGAGCCTTTTTTATACCCGTAATAACTCATCGCGTTAGCTTACAGTCAGCTCTCCTTTATAAAAGCTGTTGGCAACAAGTGCACCGTCTGCGCTTATAAAGCCCAGCCATGTTTCTATAGTATTACCCTTAAACATAGCAGCTCTATACTGCCGGCACCGGCACTGCGTACACCGCCGTTCAGCGTGTAGAAGGTTGTTTTCAGTGCCTCGCAATACACTGCCAGTATAGCTGTATCATCCGGCTTTGCGTCCGCAACACCGCTGTTGTCCGTCCAGGTAAAAAAACCGTTTCACCTGTTAAAGTAGCAGCAGGGCTAACAGCATTCGGCAGCTTGCCACGGCTTATTAAAGCCTTGCTGTAATCAATGCTGTAAGCAGGGTATTTACCTACCACAGCATTTTTAAGGTTGTAACTCAAGGCACTGTTGTAGCCGCTCATTTTAACAGCATAATTCTTAAAGCTGGTTTCAAGTAAGCCGGTCATGGTAGTTTCAAATTCTACTGCTGTGGTAAAGCGGGCCTGCTGAACCAGTTGCCGCTCTGTTGGCGTACGCTTTCTAATGGTAGGCCGGCTGCGCATATAATCTATATCCGCGCCACGAACCACCGAGCACTGTGCCAATGGTGCCCGAAAAAGCGCCCATGATACCTTTTTGATATGTACCCATCGATAATGGATTTTAATTGGTTAATAAATATGGTTTCTCAAATAATACACGCCTTACTAGTATGCATGTATGCTATAGCACCACTAAATTAAAACGCCATTTTATACAAACAACAATCACATTCAACTATGCCTTGTTTTGCCATATTATGTCTTGTTATAACCGGCTGTATGTATAAGCTTACCCTGAAACAATAGTGTTATAGCTTAGTATACCTTGTTGTGTATGGAAAATGATGTGCCATTAAGTAAAAAGTGAAGATGTTATATTTTGCCTTATCAACGTTTAAGTGTTTCCTCAACCACATTGAACGTCTTTCCCGCGTAGGCGGGAATCGCATACTTAATCTCCATGTGTTGTTTATAAAGCGATTGCCAATCAGGTTGGTAATAACGTGTGAGAAGCTGTGTTTTGCTCTTATCTCATAAACGTTTGAGTGCTTACCTAATTACACTGTTCGTCTTTTCTGTAAAGTGGAAACTCAGGCAGCATTGGATTAAAAATTGCTTCATATAGAGATTCATATACAGGCATGCTAACATACAGTCCCCGCAAATGGTTCAGGTTCCTGCTCACCTTTCATAAAGAAGATACATTCCGCCAGCTGCTGCCGATGCTGATTGCCATATCAGTTTATACATTTATTGTTTCCTGTGCTGAGTTTTTATGGTTTCACATCAGCGATGATAAATATGTTAAGAATATATCCATGCTGCATAACCTGCTTGGGTTTGTGCTTTCACTCCTGCTCGTTTTCAGAACAAACTCAGCTTACGACAGGTGGTGGGAGGGCAGCATTCTCTGGAACCAGTTAACCAACGTAAGCCGTAATCTTGCTTTAAAGTTAGATGCCCTGTTTGAAACGGATGACCTTACTAACCGCCGCTTTTTTGCGCAGAACATTACTTTTTTTATTTTTTCTGTGCGGGACCATTTACGCTTCTCCAAAGATTTTACGCCTATGCATTTTACAGAAAGCTATGCAGAATACAGCGACGTGGATAAA
>CAHJWK010000019.1 GCA_903642275.1 Chitinophagaceae bacterium | reverse complement strand
ATCTTGAAAGATTATTTAAAAATTCATTTGAAAAGCACATCAAAGCCACTTGTGGCGCGCATTACAATGAAATCAATAGAAGAGCAATTACCGGCCAATATGTTTACGAGAGTGCAAAAATCTTTTATTGTATCAAATGAACATATTACTTCGGTAAGAAAGAACAGTGTTTTTATTAATGAAGTTGAAATACCGGTTGGCGATAACTATAAAAATGCAATCGCATCCCTAACTGGAAAACACTAAATTGCCGCTCCTGAAAATTAATAATTTATTGCAAATAATGGAAGCATTTTTGATTACTAAATCAAACAATAAAATAAATACATGAAACTAAGAAACACGCTATAAATTATTGCATTACTATTTACTTGTAAAGTTTTTTCACAAACATCTCCGGATGCAATTATTACGGCTTATTTTAAAGCAATTGGCGGAAAAGATAAAGTTGCTGCAATAAATACGATGACCATTGATGGTAGTATGGAAGTAATGGGAAATTCAGCTCCTAATAAAATTACTATTATAAACGGTAAAGCTTACAAAAGCGAAATGAGTTTCAACGGGCAGAATATTGTACAAAGCATTACAGATACCGGAGCCTGGATGATAAATCCTTTTATGGGTTCATCTGTACCAACTGCTATACCTGCAGAACAATATGGAGCAATGAAAGATGAGATTTTTATTGGCGGTTCTTTATTTAGTTATAAATCCAATGATGCAAATGTTCAATATGCAGGAATGGAAAACATAGATGGGAAGCCTGCAAAAAAAATTGTATTTACAAAAGACAGTGTTAGTACAACGTACTACATTGATTCTGCAACAAACTATGTAGATGAAAAGATAGTATCGGCCAGTGGCCAAACAACCACTGTAAAATATTCAAATTATAAACAAACAGATGCAGGTGTTCTGATGGCTTATAATGAAGAATTAACCATACCTCAGGGCATGACTATAAATTACACTATTAATAAAATTGATTTTAATAAACCGGTTGATACCTCTGTTTTTGCTATGCCTAAACAATAATAAACACTAACATTTTTTAATCGGATTGAGCTTACAGAAATGTAAGCTTTTTTTATTCGCTTAACATCTGAGTCTTTGTCGCATCATTTTATAAACTCGTCTCATTTATAAATCCGGCTCTATTCTTGAAAATAATTTTGTACTGCAATTAAACTTATATCATGAAGCATCTATCTACTTTTTTGGCAATAATAATTATCAGTTTTAATTTATCAGCCCAGTTTCCGGGTGGTGCACGAGGTAGCGGAGCACAGGGTAAAGCACCTGCAATAGGGCACGTTTACGGGAAGGTTGTTGATAGTACAGGTAAGCCGGTTGTACAAGCCTCTGTCGTATTGCTTCAAAGTAAATTTGACTCATCTGCAAAAAAGAAAAAAGAAGTTTTATTAAAAGGTGGTACTACCAATAATAATGGGTAATTTGATTTCAACCAGCTTCCGCTATTTACTTCTTTGCAATTAAAAATTTCTACTGTCGGGTTTAAAGAAATTGATCAGTCAATAATTGTTTTACCTGGTGCTTTAGATAAAGATCTTGGTAATATAAAAATGTTGTCTGATGTAAACCAGTTGCAGAACGTTACTGTTTCAACAAGTGTGTCATCATTAAAAATGGATATTGATAAAAAAACGTTTAACGTAGATAAGAATATTGTAACCAGTGGAGGAACTGCAATTGATGTAATGAAAAATGTGCCATCTGTACAGGTTGATATTGATGGCAATGTAAAAGTGCGTAATGCGTCACCACAGATTTATGTTGACGGAAGGCCAACTACTTTATCGTTAGACCAGATTCCGGCAGACGCCATTCAAAGCGTAGAGGTTATAACTAACCCTTCAGCAAAATATGATGCAAGCGGCGGTCCGGGCGGTATTTTAAATATCGTATTAAAAAAGAACAGGCAAAAAGGATATAATGGTAACTTAATGACGGGGGTTGATAGTCGCGGCGGTTATAATTTAGGTGGCAATTTCAGCCTTCGTCAAAACAAAATAAATTTCTCTGCTGCAGCATTTGCCAATGACAGAAAAGATAGAACAACCGGCACAACAGACCGGGATCAGTTTATAAGCGATACAACAGTTCATACACTTCAAAACAGTGTTACAAAAAATAATGGACAGTTTATTTTTGGAAAGGTGGGTCTTGATTATTATGTTACCAATCGTACTACGCTTTCTCTTTCTCTTGTAAAAGTACATGGCGAATTTAAACCGCATGATGCAAGTGCTATAAGTACAGATAGTATTTATAATGCAACTGCCAAAAATTTTAACAGCAATCGCTTTACTAATAATGACAGGACTTTTAATGCAACCGGCCTGCAAGGTGGCTTTATACATAACTTTCCAAAAGATGGTGAGCAATTAACTGCGGATGGAAATTATTTCTCTGGCAAAAACAGCGGTAATTCACTTTATACAAATGAGTATTACGATCAGTCAGGAACTTATACTGGTAATTTTATACAACAACAGATTGCCGGTGGTACTAATAAGTTTTTAACTGTTCAAACAGATTATACTAACCCGCTTACAAAAAATACAAAACTGGAAGCTGGTTTAAGAGCACAAATAAATAAACTTTCAAACAATACTGATTTACTAAACCAATATAACGGTGAGTTTTATAAGCTGCCCGAACAGAGTATTAATTATCACAACACAAACGAAGTATATGCAGCTTATACAACCATTACAAGTTCAATAAAGAATTTTGGTTATGAAGTTGGTTTAAGAGTGGAAAGCAGCCGGTATAAAGGTGAGTTGAATGATACACAAAGTTTCAGACATGATTACCCGGTAAGTTTATTTCCTTCCGTGTTTTTAAGTTATAAATTAAAGAACAGGCAGGAATTGCAGGCCAATTTTTCACGCAGAATAAACAGGCCTAATTTTTTCCAGTTAATTCCTTATACTGATCGTACGGATAGCTTAAATATTACACGTGGTAATCCTAACCTTGTTCCGGAATTTACCAATTCATTTGAGGTATCATACAGCAAAACATTTGCGAAGAACAATACTTTTCTAGCTTCATTATATTATAAGCATACAAACGATTTAATTACGCGTTTTATAGATAGTGAAAGGAATGTATCAACAGGTAAAATTGATTATATCAATTCCTATATAAACGCCAATTCAAGTTATTCTTATGGTGCAGAATTTACATTGGTTGATTACGTAACAAAATGGTGGGATGTTACTGCTAATGTGAATCTGTATGAATCAAAAATTAATATTGGAAATGATAGCTTGAGTGCAGATGTTCAGCCCACAAGGTTTAGCTATTTTGGAAAACTGAATAATAATTTTAAACTGCCTGCAAACTTTAGCATACAGCTTTCAGGAAACTATCAAAGCAAAACAAATTTGCCTGTTAGTGGCGGTGGTCAAATGTTTGGCCCTCCTTCCGGTGCACAATCATCATCACAAGGTTATACAAAAGCTTTTTGGTTTACTGATGTTGCTGTTAAGAAAACATTTCTTAAAAAACAGAACGCTGCTGTAACTGTTAGCATGAGCGATATTTTCAGAACAAGAAGAAACGAACAAATATCTTCAGCATCTTCTTTCTACCAGGATTATTCACGCTTGAGTAATCCGCAATTGGTACGTGTGAACTTTTCGTACCGTTTTGGTAAGATAGATGTTTCTGTATTCAAGCGCCAAAGCAAAAATGCAAACCAGGGATTGCAGGATGCATCGCAGATGGGCGGCAGTAAATAATATATTATCAACACTTTAATAGCATTTGTATAAAGCCACATAATGTGGCTTTTTTATTTGATATTTTTATATAATAATTCAAATTAATAAATGAGTTTAAGATTTTGCTGATGTTTAAACTGCTTTATATCCGGGTATGTTTTTTTATATTGCTGTTTGGAAGCATTTGTCAATTTGCAACAGCACAGTTAACATATAATGAGTTGACTGTGCAATATGATAGTCCATGGACGTTTAAAAAATTGCAACTCATTCCAATCCGCTTTAAAGGTAAAGGTGGTGATACAAATGCTGCTATACAAATTAATGCATTCAATAAACCTGTTATAAGTTTTAATCAGGCATTAAAACAACATAAAATTGTTATCAAAGAAAATACTTCGGATGGCGGTGCTGATGTTTCTACATTAATGATAAAAAACAAATCCAATGATAACGTATTGCTGCTGAGTGGTGATATGGTGCAAGGTGGAAAACAAGACAGGGCTTTTGGAAAAACAATAATCATTCCTGCAGGTAAAGGCAAAAATTATGTGCCGGTTTTTTGTATTGAAAAAGGAAGATGGGATGATAAGGTGCGGCCCTTTAAACATGCAGGCACTGCAGATGCCGGTGTAAGGAAACAGATTGATATTACGCAAAGGCAAAGCAAAGTCTGGAAGCAGATTGATAACGAACTGGCGGCTAAAAATAAAAAGAACCAGACTTCTGAATATTTGAAAGCATACAACGATAGCCTGATTGATGATACATCTTATCTGCGCTTTTTTATAAATAAGATGAAGCAAAGCGATAGCAGTTATGCAGGTTTCATTGCTGTAACCGGTAAACGTATTATAAATTCAGAAATTTTTTCGGGTTCAGACCTTTGCCTCTCTGCTTATATAGATATGGTGAAAAGTTATGTACATTCTATTTTACCAGATGATGGCATTCCGGTTAAAACGCACGATGAAATAAAATTTTTTACTGATAAATTTCTGCCGGATAAACCAACGCAAAAAAAATATCTTACTACCAACGGAAGGATGTATTATTATAATAACGAAGTGATACATCTTGTAGCGTATGAATGATGTTGATTACACACAACATCAAACCTTATCTTTATCAGCTTCATGCAACATTACGATTATATAATTACCGGCGCAGGTTGTGCCGGCTTAAGCTTGCTAAAGCGAATGATGATGCATAAATACTTCTGCAACAAGAAAATTTTATTAATAGATAAAGACAAAAAAAATAATAATGACAGAACTTGGTGCTTCTGGGAAAAGCAGCAAGGTGTTTTTGAAGATATTGTTTATCATCGCTGGCAACAGATAGATTTTTATACAGACGATTTTTCTGCGCGTTTTGATCTGCAACCATATCAATATAAAATGATTCGTGGTATTGATTTGTATTCAACCGTTTTAAATGAAGCAAAGCAACATACTAACATAGACATTATATATAATGAAGTGTATACAGTTTTTAGCAATGAAAGTTATGCAGTTGTAAAAACAGCAAACAATGAGTTTCATGCAACTTATATTTTCAACAGTATAATTTTTAATGATTGGAAACAACAGGCTTTATTACAAAATAATATCCATATTTTATTACAACATTTTAAAGGCTTGATGATTGAAACAAATGAAGACGTATTTGATGAACGTATTGCAACCTTTATGGATTTTAGGGTAGATCAGTCTAACGGAACAACATTCGTGTATGTGTTACCTGTTGCTGGTAACAAGGCGCTTGTTGAATACACTTTGTTTTCAGAAAAAACTTTACAACAGGATGATTATGATAAAGCGCTTGAAAATTATATTTATTCATTTCTCAACATAAAAAAATATATAAAAACGCATACAGAGTTTGGTGTTATTCCAATGACAAACTATAATTTTTCAGAAGGAAGAGAACGAATTGTAAACATTGGCACAGCAGGCAACCAGACTAAAGCAAGCAGCGGTTATACATTTCAATTTATACAAAAACATTCAGCAAAAATTATTGATGCACTGCTTGAAAACAAAAATCCATTAATAGAAAAAAATGCTTTTGATAAGCGCTTTCATTATTACGACAGCATTTTATTAAATGTATTAGTTAATAAAAAAATAAACGGCGATAAACTGTTTGCACAACTCTTTAAAAATAATTTACCACAAACCATTTTAAAGTTTTTAGACAATGAAACAACACTTACCGAAGAGTTAAAAATTATGAACAGCGTATCATTAACCACATTTTTACCGGCAGCAATAAAAGAGATTATAAAGTTTTAAGTTGTTTGTGATCTTGTCAGGTCTTATAAATCCTTATTGGTTTTTGTTGAATATTTTTAGCTTTTTTATTTTACTGATTAAAGATTTCAGACTTAGTAAATTCGGAATTCCTACTCCTAATTTACTAATGCATTAACTTATATAAGTGAGTTAAATCATAATCTAAAATTTCCTGACTCTGAAATTCTAAAGTATCACTTTGGATTAAGCAAGCAATAAGTATAAAAGATATTTAAGTTTGTTCTGCAAAAAGAAATGCTATAAGCCTGCTACTAAGTTAGTTGCAACTTATAATTATTCGCTTTGAAATGGCAAGCATTATCTTTAAAAAGTCAATGAAAATACTTGTAATTGAAGATGAACAAGAACTTTCAAAGAGTATTTGCCAATACCTGGCGAATGAGCAGTTTTCTACAGAAACGGCTTACGATTTTAATACTGCGTTCGAAAAATTTCTTTATACGATTATGCTTGTATTATTCTTGATATTACACTGCCAAACGGCAACGGCCTGCATATTTAAAAGAATTAAAAGCCGCAGATAAGGCAGATGGCATTATTATAATTTCTGCTAAAAATTCTCTTGATGATAAAGTAAATCCATTAAAAGCAGGTGCTGATGATTACCTTACCAAACCATTTCATTTATCTGAATTAAGTGCAAGAGTGGCGGCAATCATCCCCAAAAAATCTTTTGGCGGCAGCAACATAATTAAGTTTGGTGAGCTACAAATAAATACGTCTGAAAAAAATGCGTTTGTAGAGGGTGAAATTTTAGACCTGACTAAAAAAGAATATGAGTTGTTATTATACTTTATCAGTAATAAAAATAAAGTGATCAGCAAATCTGCTATTGCTGAACATCTTTGGGGCGATGATATGGATATTGCCGATAACTCATTCTTCCGTTTCTTTTACCGGTAAAAACATGTAGTTGTTGCATAATTGAAGCCGCTAATTATCCTGTTATAATTTGAGGTATGCATCCAATGACAAACCATAATTGACAGGAAATGTTTTGATAGGCGTTTTTTTGTTGATAGAGTTAAGCCCGTAACGCAGTTCAGGACTAATTGAAATATCTATTTTTTTGCTCACTGAATATTTTGCTTCAGCACCGGTATTCAACGTAAAAAAAGTTTTTCTTATACCTTCAATCTTATTTATAGTTTCATTTTCCTCATTGTTTTGCACTTCATATTCAGCTTTTACTTTTTCGCTCACTAACTTATTAATAGCATAGCCGCCGTGTACGCTGTATTTTATTTTTTTACCACCTAAATTATAACTAACCAGCAATGGAAAAGATATATAATTAAACTGCATAGACGCACTTGATACCAATAAAGAATCACCTGCATTTGGAGTAATTCCTGACTTGTCTATTTCAGCAAAACCATACGATGTTGCTAACTTGAATTTATACACACCGCTTGCATCTGCAAATGCTTTAACTGCCGTAGTTGTTATTGAAAGATTGGATATTGAAAAAGAAGCTCCAGTTAATATACTGAATCTTTTGTTTAATTTATATGAAGCAAGTAAGCCTCCTGTAAAAGACATATCAGGGTTCTCTCTCTTGTCATAATCATTTTTATTTAAATTGTCAAATTCATATTGCTCAATAAACCTTCCGGAGATATGATCTGCTGAAAAGAATGGTATGATATAAAAGCTATGTTTAGTAGGAAGTTTAATTATTGTTGACGCAACCTTACCTTCATTTTCTTTACCATTTTTACCTGAATCATTTTTTAAAAAAAGTAAAGGATGAACTTCAATTATTTTTTGCTGTTTATTATTTACTGCCAAATTCTTTAAATTATCTGATGGAACTATCTCAACAATAGAAGAATTTTTTTGAGAGTTATTTAATGAATTTAATTTTTTATCGATTACGGTTACAAACGTTTTAACTTTTAAATTCTGTACTGGCTGAGATGTGTTTGATGTAAATTGAATTACTTTATTTTGATGATACACATTACTACTTACTATAGTCTTTGTTGTAATTTTTTGTAACAATAATGAATCAATTAACAGCAATGGCAAAAACAATAAAAATATAACAGCTGCTGCTTTGCCTGATGTTATTAAGATTGAATTTGCAGGCTTTTCATTTTCATAATCAGATAATCTTTTATCGATGGCTGACCATATTTTTTTTTCTGGCTCTTCACTATAATCTTTTAAATGCTGCAGAAAAAGGTCATCTGTTTTATTAAGTAAATGTTTAGCCATTGGCAGCGCTTTTAATAAAAAATAGGTTATAATACTTTAGTTGTTTTTTTAGATTGCTCCTGGCATCAAACAAGTTTGATTTAGAGGTGCCTTCAGATATTTTAAGCATTTGTGCAATTTCCCTATGCTTAAATCCTTCAAAAACATATAGATTAAAAACAAGCCTGCTTACAAGTGGAAGATTTTGTATGCACCTGATTAAAATCTTTGCATCTATATCCTGCTCAACTGTGTGATCAATCATATATTTTTCATGTATAATATCAATTTCTATAAAAACATATTGATTTTTCCTATCTCTTAATTTTTGCAATGCGCAATTAATAAATATTCTTTTCATCCATGATTCTAAAGTGCCTGTGTTTTTAAACTGCCTGATGTTTTTAAACACCTGCATAAAACCCTCCTGCAAAATATCTTCTGCATCTTCTTTGGTTTTTGCATAACGCATACATACACCTAACATTTTGGCAGCGCAGGATTTATATAATTGATTTTGATAAATGCGATCCTCCTTGATACAGCCTTTTATAAGTGCTTCTTCATTCTTCAAGTTTAAACTGTGTATAAACAGCATGATGCGTTATTGAATACAATGGTTTGGTAAGAAAAATAATTATTGCTAAAGGTTAATTTTATTTCTGAAATAAATCTGTATTAATTTTATTGTTAAGTATGGCTTTGAGTTTTTAACCTTCCCAACCACTTCGAAAATTTTTGCATCTGCTTGGTGTAATAACCAAACATGAAAACACGCTTCCGAAAAAATTTAAAAGCAGGTATAGCTTCTTTATTGTTTATTCTTTTTACCATTATCATTTTAATTTACCTGCCTTGTAATATTTATAATTTTTCATCGCCACAAAAATTTCAGGGGTGCTTTTTATACAATCCTTACAGTGATTCTTTGTCAGCCTGGAACAAAACAAATTTTCATGCGCATTCTACTGCCTGGAAAGGCGTTACAAACGGCAGGCAATCAGCGCAAACTATTTTAAACGCCTATAAACAAAAGGGATATGCTTATGCAAGTATATCAAATTATGAAAAGCTGGCAAAACAAAATGTGCAGCCTGGTGCTATTAATGTATATGAACATGGCTGTAACATTCGTAAAGTGCATCATTTGGTTATAATGCCAACGAAAGTCTGTTATACTGATTTCCCCTTGTGGCAGTTTACAAGCGCTAAACAATTTATTATAAATAAGCTTGGTGCTTCTGCCAAAGCGGTTGTATTGCCGCATCCTTTAATAAAAAATGGTTATAGTGATGAAGACCTAAAAAAACTTAGCGGTTACAATTTAATTGAAGTGCTTAATCATTCAGTTAACTCATCACAGAAATGGGATGTTGCATTATCTTCCGGCAAACCTGTTTGGATAATTGGTGATGATGACACACATAATATTTTAGATACAGCTCAAACTTTTACTAACTGGACAATGATTGATTGCCATCAGCATAATAAAGATTCATTGGTCAATAATCTTATAAACGGAAATGCTTATGCTGTTAACGGTAAAAATGCAATTAATAATAACAGGCTGCTTGCTGTGAAAGCAGAAAACATGCATATTTTTTTACAGGTACAAAACAAAGCAGACAGCATTCAACTGATTGGACAAAACGGGATAGTTAAACAAGTGGTTTTCAATACCAATAAAATGGATTACACATTTCTTAATAACGATACTTATATACGCGCCGTAATCTATAATAAACACAGTACGATGTACTTAAACCCTGTAATACGCTACAACGGTAAATCAAAGCCACAAAATATTCTAACAGCAACCGTTAATGCGTTTGATACTGTACTCTATAGGAGCATTTTACTATTATGCTGGATGATTTTAGCAGCGCCGTTGAATCCTGGCATTATAAAACATGTTTTAAAATGGTTAAAAAATAAGTTGTCGTTAAATGAAGACATCATTGTTTTGAATCTGGAGTAGAGGTTTACTTGATTATTCAAGATGACTCAAAAAAAGAAAAAATTATAAGTGAAGTAGAGGATTTGGTTACTGATTTATTTTCAGAAAAATAAATCATCAGTTTGCATTTCACAATATTAACCACACAAAAAAGTTGTAGCTGCTGCAAAAAAAATTGCAAAACACAAGGTTTTGCAGAATAAATCTTGAACCTGTTTCACTTGAACGGCTGCAACAAATTATTAAGCTAAATTGCTTTGTGATACTTAAAAAGTGTACAACGTATAGTTCTTAAAATTGAAAACTCATACAATTTGCGTCGGGTGAATCGCCATCAGGCTTATCCATAGACAGAACCACAAAGCGATTATTTGCAGGCTGTGATAATAAAGTATTAATGGTAATTGATGCAACCAACGGACATGTAATTTCAAAGTTACCTATTGGTGATGGCTGCGATGGAACCGCATTTGACCCGTCTATAAAAACAATTTATTCTTCCAATGGTAAAGGCAGTTTAACAGTTATAAAAGAAATATCAAAAGATAAATTTGAAGTTGCTGCAAATGTTACAACGAAACGCGGCGCAAGAACGTTAACAGTAGATTCAAAGACACATATCATTTACACACCTACAGCAAACTTTGGTCCGTCAACAGATGCAACAAAACGTCCACCAATGATACCAGGAAGTTTCCAGGTGTTGGTTGTGAAGTAATAAAATAATTGCTTAGATTATTTTATGCCTATAGGCAAATTCAAAAATTTTGTGATCTCGTCAGGAATCGAACCTGAATCAAAGGCTTCGGAGGCCCTTATACTATCCGTTGTACTACGAGACCAAGTAATTTAAACTTCAGCTACCGCACTATCAAACACTTTGGATCTTTCTGTTTTCAACATGCGTGACGGATACTTACTGATTACAATAAAATCATGCGTAGCCATAATTACCGAAGTGCCGTAATCTCTTGATATATTAATAAGCAGTTGCATTATTTCATCACTCGTTTCGGGGTCAAGGTTGCCTGTAGGTTCATCAGCTAAAATAAGCTTGGGTGAATTAAGTAAAGCCCTGGCAATATCAACACGTTGCTGTTCGCCGCCACTTAGTTCATAAGTCATTTTAAAGCCCTTGCTTTTCAAACCTACTTTATCCAATACATCCGCTATTTTTTCATCAACCAGTTTTTCATCTTTCCAGCCTGTAGCTTTTAAAACAAAACGCAGGTTTTCATTTACATTTCTGTCACTTAATAACTGAAAGTCCTGAAAAATAACGCCAAGATTGCGGCGCAGGAACGGAACTTTTTTCCAGGTCATTTGTGTAAGATCATAACCGGTAACATTTGCACTGCCTTCTTTCAAGGGTAGTTCACCATATAAAGTTTTAAGCAAACTGCTTTTGCCTGTTCCCGTTTTACCAACAAGATAAACAAACTCGCCGCGGTTTACCGTAAAATTCACGTCACTTAAAATCAGGCTATTACCCTGGTAAATATTGGCATTGCTTACTGAAACTACCGGATCAAACATGTGCTCATTAATTTAAAAATCCTGCTGTTATTGGCAGGTAGGCAAAAGTAAAAATAAAATATCAACCTGAATTAAAACATACTAAAACCGGTTTATAATAACATTAACTAAAAAAATAGTTGTATAACTAATTTAATAGTTATACATTTGACTAATTTTTTAGTTATAAATTATTTATCAAACAAAAAACAATTATATGAAGACACTCACCAAGGCTGAAGAACAGGTAATGCAGGCGCTTTGGAAAATAGAAAAAGGTTTTTTAAAAGATGTGATTGATGCAATGCCTGCACCGAAACCGCACAGCAACACTGTTGCCACCTTGCTTAAAATTCTTATTGAAAAAAGTTTTGTGCAAACAACAATTTATGGCAGAATGAATGAATATAAGCCAGCAGTTAGTAAAGATGCCTATTCAAAAAATACATTAAACACAATGGTGAAAGCTTATTTCGGCGGCTCTTACAGCAAGGCAGTTTCTTTTTTGATAGATGAAAAAAAATTAAGTGTTCAGGATCTTGAACTTTTACTTCAGCAACTTAAAAAGAAATAAGATGCAACAACTACTTATCTATATCCTGAAAGTGATCATTATCAGCGGCATATTGCTGATGTACTATTATATTGGTTTGCGTAACAAACGCTTTCATCATTATAATAGATTTTATTTGCTGCTTACTGTAACAATAAGCCTGATGCTGCCGCTACTGCAATTTCAATGGTTTTCATTCAATAGCAGTTCATCAGGTGCAATTAAAATGTATCATCTTATTTATTCAGCAGAAGGTGAAGATTTTATCATACATGATAAAGACACTTATAACTGGCAACCATTAATTATAATACTTCTTACTGCAACAAGCATATTGTTGTTATTGCAGTTGGCAATAAGTATCATTAAAATTTACAGACTTAAAAAAGTTTACCCGCTTAGTAAATTCAGTGAATTTGATTTCATTCAGACTGACCTGCAAAGCGCACCTTTTTCATTTTTCAAAAATATTTTCTGGCGTAATGATATTGATATGAATACGCATGATGGAAAACAAATCCTGCAACATGAAATAACCCACATCAAACAAAAACATTCGCTTGATAAAATATGTATGCAGCTGGTGCTTTGCTTTTATTGGATAAACCCGTTTTTCTGGTGGCTTAAAAAAGAATTGTATTTAATACATGAGTTTATTGCTGATGAAAAAGCCATCGGTAATAATAATGCTGCATCTTTTGCCCAAATGCTGCTTGCCGCCAAATATGGAAAGTTTGAATTTTTACCTGCACAGTCAATTTTTTATTCATCAATCAAAAGAAGATTAATTATGCTTACTACATCAAAAAAGACACAATTCAGTTACCTGCGCCGCGTTATGGTGCTTCCGTTAATTGCAGCCGTTGTTTGCCTGTCTGCGTTCTCAATTAAAAATCAAAACAAGGCCTCATCATTACAAAAAATAAAAGCAGCAAAACCATTTGTTTTAGTGGTTGATGCCGGGCACGGAGGCAAAGACTTTGGCACAGTTGACGACGATTTAAACGAAAAAGATTTAAGCCTGAAAATATCTAAAGAGATAAAAAAACTATCGCCTGAATATAATATTGATGTTATACTCACACGTAATAATGATGTGTACATGTCACCGCATGAAAAAGTAAATTTTGTAAATGCACAAAATGCAGATGCGTTTATATCTGTACATATTAATGCTTCTACAAAAGATCAACCAATGAGGTCAGGAATGGAAGTGATATTATCAAAAAGAAATTCTGACGTTTTATCAAATAGTGAGGTGTTAGGTTCGGCTATTATTCAAAACCTGCAAACTGATTTTACAGTTGCACCGGTTTTAATGCAACGTGACGTTGGTATATGGGTTTTGGATCAAAGTAAAATTCCCTGTACACTAATTGAATGTGGCTATATGACAAACCCTGCAGATGTAAAACTTTTGAAGCAAAATGCAAATATTGAACTGATAGCAAAAAATATTTTACAAGGTGTTACCATGTACGCAAACAATAAAGTTGATAAATCGAAACTGTATAAAATTCAAGACCAAAACAAGACCGATACCAATGCGCCTCTTAAGTCAAGTTCAATGCAAATGCAACCAATGCCGTTATATGTTATAGATGGAAAAATTGTTGACCAGTCTGCTGCTGATAAGCAAACACATGATCCTAATAATATTTTAAGTGTAGATGTTTTAAAAGGACCAATGGCAACAAATAAATACGGAGATAAGGGAAATAATGGTGTTATTGAAGTAACCCTTAAGCATAATAATTTAAGGCAAATGGAAACAGATACATCAACAAAACCGATTTTTACTTCAGCGCAAAAAGAGCCGGAATTTCCTGGCGGTTTGAATGGATGGCAAAAATTTCTTGAAGCAAACCTGAACGCTAATATTCCGGCGAAGAAACATGCACCAAAAGGAATCTATACTGTTACACTTTCATTTCTGATCGATGAAAATGGAAAGGTATCTGAAGTAAAAACGTTAAAAGATCCCGGTTATGGCACTGCAGAAGAAGCTGTGCGTGTAATTTCAAAAGGGCCTGATTGGATTCCTGCCGTTCAAAATGGACAAAAAGTAGTTTACAAAGAAAAACAAAATATAAGTTTTAGCGTAGATTGATAAGACCTGTTATTCAACTTTCAAACAGGAGCATTACAATAAAAGCTCCTGTTTTTCATTTATATAGCAGCCAATTTAAAATCCGGTATTTGGTGATGAACCAATGCACAAGCTTTATTATATAACTGCGTTGTTATTGCTGCCTTTTTTTGTGCATGCCCAAGCAGCAGATTCTTCTAAAAAAAAATGGTCTGGTAATGTTGCTATGTATTACTATTATTTTCCGGGAGATAAAATTCCGCCAACATTCACAGGCTACACAGAACATAATAATTTACATATAGAAGCAAGATTTAATTATGAAGATATAAACGGCCTTTCCCTTTTTGCAGGCCATAAATTTGAAGAAGATAAAAATGATCTTACAATTAGTATTACGCCAATGATTGGTGCTTTGGCCGGAAGAACAGATGGTGTTTTGCCCGGTCTTGAATTTGAAATTGATAAGTCAGTTTTTAAGCTGTATTCTGAAAATGAATACCTGCTTAGTTTTGCAGGCAAGTACGGCAATTTCTTTTACTCATGGTCGCAGTTAAGTATGCCTGTTATTAAAAATCTTAGCATTGGTTTAGTGGCTCAATCATTAAGATTTTATAAAACAAAATTTGATATACAAAAAGGCGTTTATTCAGAATATATAACAGGAAAATTTTTGTTTGATGCCTACTACTTTAATCCAATATCAAAGTATGCTTTTTATACCGCAGCAATTAATTATAATTTTTAAAGGCTTAATTAAAGCCGCCATAACATTTTACAGAACCACGGTCGGAATAACCTTGCCTGCACCTGTTTTCAGCAGAAAGATTTGCATTTGTTAATATCTGGTATTCTATTGCGCCTTCGGCACTGCCAGACGTTCTTGTAAACGGCAACACACCGGTTGTTGCATCATCACTAAAACCCATGCGCAGCTTATTATAACCTTCACCTCTTCCTAAAAAATTATCAAGTGTAAGTGTAATAACAATTGCATTACTGCCATGAAAATTTACATTTCCCCTGTACCATGTGCCAAGCGATACATAATGGCTTTTTACTTCGCAGCCCAACGTCCATGAAGTATTATTTGCCTGTTTGTAATAAGCAGCACCCGGCACTATGTACCAATTATCTTCTTCAAAAAAAGCACGTGCTGCAACGTTCCATCTTACAGGCAACTTGCTTTCTGTACCGCCGGTAAAAGATTCATCCGGCTGGTTGATATGGTTTGCACTGATACCTATCTTGAACATATTCTTATAAAAAAATAAACTGCCAACGCCAGCATCTAAAAAATAGCGGCTGTTATTTATCACAATATCAGCATCTGAAACAGAGCCTTGAATAATTCCTGTATTATCAATCTGGTCATCAAAAATTAAGTGGCTGTAATCTAAACGGCGGTTACCTAAACCTGCCTGTATGCCCAATCTTAATTCCCAGACGTCATTACATATTTCGTAAGAATATTGCGCAGCGAAGTTTGTACCACGTATAAAACCTTCATAGGAACTTGTTGCTATCAGGCCTAAGCCACCGCCTAAAGATGGAACATATTTATCAACGGAAACTGTCCAGTAATTCATATCACCCGGTAAGCTTATCCATTGCTTACGGAAGATGGCATTAAAACGTAAATCATTATCAGCAGCACCGGCTTCAGCAGGGTTCATATACAACGGCGCCATGTAAGGCTGCGAATAAATATGATCCTGCGCCTGTATGCAAACGCCTGTAATCATCAATATAAAAACAAAAAAATACTTAAGCATATAACTGGTTTGGCTGATAAGCTGTGTTAATTTATTTTATAATGGTTATTGTTCCTGTGCGTTTATAATTGTTTGCATACGGATACTTCATGCCTTTCCACTCAGTGCCGTTTATAAACGTTGCATCAATCTTCCATATATAAACATCCTGTTCAAGGCCTCTGCCTTTTACATCAGAACCGTTCCATGGCTGGTTGGGTGCGCCGGTTGCATCAAGCGCTGTTGTTTCAAATAATAATTGCCCCCAGGTTGTAAGAATCTGCAAATGATAAGTCTGCAAACCTTTGCCTTTCGGCAGGAATGTTCTTAAATTAATGTCAGCACATTTTGTACAAAAAGCATTTGGCACGTATAAATAACCAGGCACACCTGTTATTTGAACAATCTTTATAGCTGTGTCCGTACAGTTGGTAGCTGCATCAGTAACAGCAAGGCTAACAGGATAAACGCCGGTATCTTTATAATTATATTTCTGTACATCACGTGTAGTGAAGTGTGAACCATCACCCATATTCCATAAATAACTGTACGTAGTTAGCTCAAGTGTATTATTGATGAATTGCAACGTATAGTTTGGCGTATTAACTATTTGTGATGGGAATACTGTAAAGTCTGCATTTGGTGCAACCACAGCATTTATATAAGTAGGCTTTGTGGCTGTTGCTGAACAGCCATATTTTCCGTATGCAATAAGCTTAACTGTATATGCATTGGCAGATGGCGGGAAACTTTTAACAGGCTCTGCTAAAGTGCTTGTTGTATTATCGCTAAATGACCACAGGTATGAGAATGCATTCGAACTGAGGTTACTGAACTGTACAACAACTGTATCGCAACCTTTTATTGTGTTTGTGGAAAAATCTGCTATGGGATTTTGTTCAATGCTTATTGTTTGCGTTGCAGTGTCTTTGCAGGTGTTATCATCAGCAATTAAATTGATTTGATATTGGCCTGAATTAGCATAAAAATGCGAAGGTGATTGAAGGTTGCTGTTTAGCGTTCCATCACCCCAAATCCATGTATAGTTTACAGCGCCTGTTGTAGTGTTGTTGATAGACACACTTAAGCTGCCGCTGCAACCAAGTGTATCTGATGCAATAAAAAATGCTGCCGGTTTTGGTAATGTTTTAAAATTATAAGAAGCAGTATCTGAAGGACAAGTAAACGGGCTTTGTACAATTAAACTAACCGTATAATCAGTAGCAGGTTTATCAATTACCAATGTTGGATTTTGGCTGGTGCTTGCCGAAATATTATTGATTAACCATTTATAAGCAATTGCATTTGTTGAAGTATTGTTTATGGAAGTGACAAACGGCACGCAGGTTTGCGGATTATTTAAAGTGAAGGCCGCCGTTGCTCTTGGATATAATGTAAATGTTGACGTAGCTGTATCGCTGCAGCCAACTGTATTTTTTTCAATCAAAGCAGTATTGAAAGTTTGCGGCAAAGCTGCATTGGCAACAAAATGGTAGCTTGTGTTTTGTTGAGATGATATTATTTGATTGTTAACCAGCCATGTATAATTCAATGCATCAAAGCCTTTATACGTACCAGTATTTGCGAAGTTAACAATCGTATCATTTGTACAAGCACCTTGAGCAGCAGTGAACGCTGCAACTGGCGTAAAGTAAACATGCAGTTTAATTTTACTGCTGTCTGAACAGGTTGCAGTATTTTCAGCACTCAATCTTATATAATAAGTTCCCTGGTTTGAAAAAGTATAGCTTAATTCTTTATTGTTTGAACTAAAAATGTTACTTCCATTTGTACTGTCAATAATACTCCATTGCAGGCTTTCCTTAGTTAAGCCAGGAGCAGTTGCATTTAATATAAATGGCGCACAATTAACAGCATTATTGTTTGCACTGATTGTAGTATTTGGCTTTGCAATAACGTTAATTGTTTTCTGAGTTTCATCAGAACAAACAATACCAAAATTATTGATGCGGTCTGCGAATAAGGTAATATTGTAAGTGCCACTGTTTGCATAAACATGTGCAGCCTCAGTGCCTGAGGAAACAGTGTCATCACCCCAATCCCAGCGGTAGCTATCTGCATTGGTTATAGTGGCAGTTGTTTTAACGGTATCTCCAAAACAAAAATTAGTTTTGTTTACAGAGAATGCGGCCACTGGTTTTTGAAATACCATTACCGTATTAAAAACAGTAGTATCGCTGCAACCATTGGTAATTTCTGTTTTAACGGTAAAGCTGCCAGGCTGCGTATAGGTATGCAACACTTCTGCATCGTTGTTTGTCGTAATCAACAAAGCAGAAGAATCCCCAAAATCCCATGTATATTTTGTTGCGCCGGTTGTGTTGTTATTAAAAGTTATGGTAGCAGGTGCGCATCCGCTTGCCTGGTTACCGTTTATATTTATCTGCGGTTTCACAGGATTCGGGGATACAATTACAGCAATGGTTTGCGTATCTCTTGCGCAATTATTTACAGCAATCAACTGAATATTAAACGTGTCAAGCACGCCGGTTGAATATGTATGTTTGAATGGTGCATTTGATGCTGTATTGAATGTTGTGCCATCGCCTAAATTCCAGTAATATATTGATGGATGACCAAGCGATGTGTTTGTGACAGTAAATGTATAAGGTGAGCAACCAAATGTACTGTCAATACCAAACCTTGCTTTTGGGTTTGCACTAACGTTAATGGTGTCAAACCATCTTGTTGTATCGCAACCGTTGTATGCTTTAAGTATTACATAATAACTGGTATCATTATTAAAAGGACTATTGTTATAAGTGATAGTACCGGGTTGTGTTTGTGTTGATATAATACCATTGCCAAAATCCCAAAAGAACTCAACATTGTTAATCAAACTTGAAGTATTCGTGAATGAAACTTTTAAAGGTCCGCAACCAGAAGTTATACTTGATTTGAATTGTGCCAATACAGAAGGCAGGCTGTAAAATTTCATCTGCATACTATCTTTCTTGCAACCATACTTGCTTGATACAACCAGCTTGATGATAACAGAATCGCCCGGAATTGTCATTACATAACCGGGGAAGTTACCGGTTGTTGAATCTATGAGCTTATTGTTTGCATACCAATAATAAATACCATTTGTATCAGGATAAATATGTACACTTATAACATCTTCGAGATGAAAATTTATACAGCCTGAGTTGTGCGTTGCTGTAAAAGATGCTTTAGCTGCCGGTGCAATATTTATGGTTGATACAACAGTGTCTTTACAACCATTGTTTAAAGTTCCTATCAATGTATATGCAGTTGTTGTGGAGGGCTTCGCAATTACTGTATCATTGATTGAAGTGTTTAATCCTGCGGAGGGAGACCACAGATAAGTATCAGCACCTGAAGCAATAATTCTTGCACTTGACCCGCTGCATATAATTGTATCAATTGGGTTGATGATTAATGAAGGTGATTTTTTTACTTTAACTAAAACGGTGTCATTGTCTTGGCAGCTTGCACCGGCTGAAACATTAAGTATATATTTATAAGTAGTATCATCATTTTTACCGTTGTATGCAAGTGTTATTGTTGGTTGTGCAACAGTGGCATCACTTAAGCCGGTTGAAGGTGACCATTTATAAATAAAGCCGGTTTCAGTATTCTTTCCGATGGAAAAAATGTTACCACTGCAAACAGTTTTATTTGCGCCGGCAAGGGCAACAGGCTTGGCAATTATATGAGCACTGTCAACATCAGTTGAAATACCACATTCGTTTTGAACTGAAAGCTTAACAGGATATGTACCTGCTGTTGTATAAATTATATTTTTTGGCGTATCGGCAGTGGAGGTTGGCGTGGTGCTGCCGGTGAACGTCCATGCATACTTTGGTGCCTGCACTGAATAACAATTTGTAACGGTTGCCGTTGCATTTAAAGGATTGCCAATACAGACCGGCGACAAATCATTTAGGTTTACAACAGGTTTTGTTTTTACAGTAAACGTATCATTAAATGTTGAAACAGCACAGCTGGAACCTGCATTAAGAGCTGATGCTGTTAAGCTGATATAATATTGCCCAGCACCCATAAATTGTACTTTAGGCGACACAGAAACATTGGTTGTATTTTGAACAAAATTGTAGTTCTGGGAAGGGCTGCAACCAAAAATATCTTTAGAGTTAATATCCCAGAAATAAGTATCACCATCACAGCCACCGGCCGCGGATTTGTTTTGCAGTGTTATGGTTGTATCATCACAGGCAAATAGCTTATCTATCGTAAAAGATGCCTTCGGTGGATTGCGAACGCAAATGGTATTCGTAGTACTATCTGTACCGCCGCTGCAATGGCTTTGATTGGATACGTAAAGCGTAACGTTATATGTTCCTGTCTTTGTAAATGCCAGACTTAATGTAGCATCACCTGACATCCACTGTGAGGAATTTGTGTGTGTGTTATCACCTTTAAATGAACCCGGCATTCCAGTTACAGTAACGCCTGCAGATGGAGATATAACCCAGACACGTGTTGATGTTTGATTACACGCCGGTGGCTCTCCTCCTAAAAAAGAATTATCAGTAACAAGCGCTGAAGAACCCAGGCAGGCTACATTACCGAAAGGAAAAGATACAGCGGCAGCTGTTTTACCGGATACATAAATTGGCTGAACAGTGGCTGAACTTCCAGTAGCAGAGCAGGCATTATAAGCAATGAAATTTGCCGTAAAAGCATTATTGGGTAAGCCACAGGATGACTTTAAAAAAGTATGTGTAATAAGAAAGGAAGAAGGCAATGCATCAAACGAAGGATAATATATTGTTGGTGAACCGTCATCAACACTAAACGTATAGTAAGTACCAAAAGAATTACTTGTTAAAACTGATTTATCAAGCGGAAAAGAAACAGATGAATCCTGGCAGATATTGGTGTCTTTAGGCTTGCCTAATGTTACCGCTGCGTCAGTGCCTAAATAAACATTGTATTTGATATTTGAAAGGCAGCCATCCAGGCCTTTAACCGTTAATGTTACAATAGTATTACCTTTAGAAAAAGTATGCGTTATAATTGAACCTAAAGCCCACGTCTTATCAAAAAATGCATGAGGGCTTCCATCTCCCCAGTCTATATCATAACTTGTATTTGTCGCAGTTGTGGTTGAAACGTTTTTAAAAGAAAACATATAACTGCTCTGTACATCACACCTGCTAAAAGTTGGAATGCCATTAAAAATGCTGAAATTTTCATTATTATCTCCTCTGTCTAAACTTGCATCCGGTATTTGTTTTACTGTTACTGTTTGGGTTGATGTACTTGTGCAGCTATATTCATTAGTAGTAGTAAGCATAACATTAAAAGTTTGCGAACCGTTGCCTGTTGCAGAAGTAAATATATGAACAGGATTTGTTGAATCAGATGTTGTGCCATCACTAAAATCCCACAGGTAACTTAATTTATTACCAGCAGGGCCTGTAAATTTTATGGATGAGCTTGCACATACATTATTTGGCGAAAATATAAAGGATGACGGCGGCGTTGCATCTGATACTGCAACATAAACTATAAGCGAGTCTTTTTGTATTTCGTTACTAACGCGCTGGGTGACTTTATTTACGCCATTATTGCTATATGACACAGATGTTGATGCACCTATATAAGTTGGCGGAGTACCGTTTTGAAATGTCCATCTGATGCTATCATCAGTTACGCCCTGGGCATTTGATACAAAAATAATACTGCTGCCTTTGCAGACTTTAACTGTGTCTCCCTTACTTAAATTTTTTCCGTTGGCCGAAATACCAGCTTTTACAATTGCTTTAGCGACATTGCCTGTGCATACCAATAATAAAATCAATAAAATAATCTTATGACAACTATGCATTTAGTATGGTAATAGAAAAGGGTAAAAATTAAATTACTTTCCCGCTAAAAAATAAATATATAATTTTTTTATTAGCTATTGTGAAGTTTGACTGATATATAGAAAAGTTTTAAAAAATATATTCTGATAATGTTTACAATAGCTGTTATGTTTTTACAAATAAATAATATAGCGATAATATTTAGTGATGATGATAAAAATGTACAACCAATTCTCAATTACCAGTTGTAATGTTTTTATATATTATTCCCACCTTCATCACAAATACAACATTTCCCATAACATGAATGTCTTGTGTTGGGTCTCCATCAACTGCGATTATATCAGCACGCTTTCCTTTTTCCAGTACGCCGCTGTCATCACTTACACCAATTAAATCTGCTGCGCTTAAAGTAGCAGCTTTAATAGCTTCCAATGCAGGCATACTGCTTCATTCATATATACAAACTCCATCCAGTTTTTGTCATGCGCATACACGCCTGCATCGGTACCAAAAGCAATCTTTACACCTGCCTTGTAAGCTTTGCCAAAAGTTGCTTGAATTACCGGACCAACTGCTCTTGCTTTATGTGCAACTATATCAGGAAAATAACCGGGCTTTAACGCGGAATCAGCAACCGATTTACCTGCAATTATTGTTGGTATGTAGTAAGTGCCGTATTGTTTAAACAAGGTAATATCTTCATCATTCATATAAATACCATGTTCAATTGAAGCAACGCCGGCAAGTATGGCGCGTTTTATAGCTTCAGCTCCATGTGCGTGTGCCGCTACCTTCATTTTGTAATCCTTGGCAGTTTGCACAATTGCTTTTATTTCTTCTTCTGAAAACTGTGCGCCGGTTCCATCTTTTTCCAAACTAAGCACACCACCGGAAGCTGTAATTTGCCTGCATATACCCTTTTGAAACATCTGTTATAACACCGCTGTCAACAACAATGGTAACTTCAGTAAGCATTTTTATATTTCTTACATCTATCATTTTACCGCAGTAAATAATAGTTCTTTGTGCATGCAGCCATACTGTGCATACTGATAAAAAAGGAGCAAATAATATTTCATGGGATTAATTAACGGTGATGAGATTAAGTAATTGTAATTACAGTAAAACAATCAGCTTTTATTATAGAGAACAAATTATAATTACTTCTATTCGCTACCTAATCTTACTACTATTATAACTCTATATAATTATTATTTTTTGCAACTGGTTGCAAATGTTGTTTTCAGCCTGAAAAAGTTTATCATAAAGTTGCCAACTACAATACGAAACAGCTATAAGAAGCAAAGCGTTTATGCTCAGCTATAAAAGCCCGGCTGTTTTGTATCGTAGCATAACAATTGTAATAATATCAGTTCACTTTTAAACATATATTCTTTTATGGCTAAGTTAAGTTCAAAAAACGCTGATGTTAAACTAGGTAAAAAAACACCTGCTTCTTATTCAACAACAGATGCAGATACAATTACACCCGCAGCAGATAACGATTCAAAATATCAACCTACTGAAAATGCTGAAATGAACACACAATCATTAGACCCTGAAGATGGCCTATTTAAATTATTTACCGATTCAGTAAAGGATTTATACTGGGCAGAAAATCATTTGGTTAAGGCTTTGCCCAAAATGATTAATGCAGCTTCCGCATCTTCATTGAAAGATGCAATTTCAAATCATCTTGAACAAACAAAAACACATGTTGAAAGATTGGAGCAGGTGTTTGAATTATTAGGTAAAAAACCGCAGGCAGAAAAATGTGATGCTATGGAAGGGCTAACCAAAGAAGGTGAAGGCGTTATTGAAGATACTGACATAGGTACGCCTGCAAGAGATCTGGGTATTATTATGGCCTCACAAAAGGTGGAACATTATGAAATTTCTGCTTACACCGGTTTAAGCAAACTTGCCGTCAAGCTGGGTTTGAATGATGCAGCAAACATCCTTAGCGAAACACTCGCAGAAGAGCAACAGGCTGATGAAACGTTAGCCGGCGTTGCAGACAATGATATAAAAATAAGCAGCGATACAGAAAAATAGTTACGCTGACTATTATCTATTAATTATAATTACTATTTTAATTATGCCAACTGATTCAACAAAACAAGATATAACAACAGATAACAAGAAGGTACAAGACCTGCAGCAAAACACCGAAGATTCAACAGGCCAGTTTTTAACCACCAACCAGGGTTTACGTATAAATGACGACCAGAATTCTTTAAAAGCAGGTGAACGCGGCCCAAGCTTGTTAGAAGATTTTATACTGCGTGAAAAGATTACGCACTTTGACCATGAACGCATACCCGAAAGAGTTGTACATGCGCGGGGTGCAGGTGCACATGGCGTGTTTAAACTAAATGAAGATTTAAGTGAATTTACCAAAGCAGGTTTTTTAACGGACACATTAAGAGAAACGCCTGTATTCGTACGCTTTTCTACGGTTGCCGGTTCAAGAGGTTCCTCAGATTTGGCGAGAGATGTACGCGGCTTTGCTGTAAAGTTTTATACAGATGAAGGCAATTTTGATTTGGTGGGAAATAATATACCGGTGTTTTTTATACAGGATTCTATTAAATTTCCTGACCTTATTCATGCCGTAAAACCGGAGCCACACAACGAGATTCCTCAGGCAGCATCAGCTCATGATACTTTTTGGGATTATATATCCAATACACCTGAATCTGCACACATGATTATGTGGCTGATGAGCGACCGTGCCATTCCACGCAGCTTACGCATGATGGAAGGATTCGGTGTTCATTCATTCCGCTTTGTGAATGAAGAAGGCAAATCATGTTTTGTAAAATTTCACTGGAAACCTAAGTTAGGTGTGCATTCTGTAGCCTGGACTGAAGCGCAGACTATTTCAGGCAAAGACCCTGACTTTCACCGACGTGATTTATGGGAAGCTATTGAGAACGGTAACTTTCCGGAATGGGATTTTGGTGTACAGATTGTACCCGAAGAAGATGAGCATAAATATGAATTTGATTTGCTTGATTCAACCAAATTAATACCTGAAGAACTGGTGCCTGTAAGAAGAATCGGTACAATGACTTTAAACCGTAACACGGACAATTATTTTGCTGAGACTGAACAGGTGGCTTTTCATCTGGGTCATGTAGTGCCGGGTATTGATTTTACAAATGACCCTTTATTGCAGGGACGGTTATTCTCTTATACTGATACGCAGTTGCTGCGCCTCGGCGGACCTAATTTTCATGAGATCCCCATCAATCGTCCGATTGCACCTATACATAATAACCAGCGCGACGGTCACATGCGGCAACAAATTAATAAAAGTAAAACAGCGCATAGCCCTAACGGCATGAGTGGTGGTTGCCCTTTTCAGGCTGGCAAAATGCAGGGAGGGTTTACAAGTTATCCTGAACGCATCGAAGCGAGTAAAATTCGTGGAAGAAGTAAAAGTTTCTTTGACCATTTCAGCCAGGCTAAATTGTTTTTGAACAGCCAAAGTGACCCTGAAAAAAATCATCTTACCGATGCCTTAAGCTTTGAATTGGGTAAGGTTGAAACTTTATCTGTAAGAGAACGCATGTTATATTTTCTTGCGCAGATTGATGAAGGTCTTGCTGGTGCAGTAGCCTATAATGTAGGAATGCATGTTCCAAAAGAAGTAAAAACCCTTTTGAACCAAACAAAGCCCGCTGATGCAAGTGATGAAGAATATGCATCTGTTGTTAAAGAAGGTTCGCTGGATAAGTCGGTAGCACTAAGCATGAAGAATTCACCAACAGATATTATAGAAACCCGTAAAATTGCCATACTTGCAACTGATGGGGTAAACGCAGCAAACATTCAGGCCGTAAAAAATGCATTAATGGCTGCGGGCGCTACATGTGAAGTGATTGCACCAAAGCTTGGTTTTATTGCAGGCGTTGACGATACACCGGTTGCCGTTGCCAAATCATTACTTACCACTGCATCTGTTTTTTATGATGCTGTGTATGTGCCTGGCGGAACAAATAGTGTTGCCACACTGGAGGCTGACCCTGATGCTATTCATTTTTTAAATGAAGCATTTAAACATTGCAAAGCCATTGCTTTTGACGCTGATGCAATGCAGGTAATTAAAGCAACGTACTTCGGAAGAAAACTACCGGAGGATAATAGTGATGAAACTGTTCTCATGGAAGGTATAATTATGAGTGATGATGCATCTGCTCTAGCAACAAAGTTTATATCAGCCATAGCGCAGCACCGTTTTTGGGAAAGAGAGAAGGCCAGGAAAGTGCCTGCATGATAATAAGATTTTCATAAAATAATTTGAAAAGTATGGGGTAAAAAGGTTGCAAATAATGCAGCCTTTTTTTTGTGCTTGTCAGGTACATGCGAAACAGTTTTTTATTGGCGGTTTAAAATGTTTAAGTAAGGTTCTTTATAAAAACGTCTATATTCGGCTCAGATTATAAATCAAAATCATCACCATGAAAAGAATTTTTGCTATTCTATTAACAGCCGCATCTTTCACCGCATGTAATAACAACAGTACAACCACTTCAACCACCGACACAACAATGGCAGATACCGGTACTGTGGTTGCTCCATCTGTAACCACAGATACAGTTACTACAACAACTATCACGTATGCTCCCGCAGATGGGGATGTTGTGTACAGGGATAATAAATTATATGTGATGAAAAACGGCAACTGGGTGGCGACAGATAAAGTGGTCACTCTTAATAACGGTACAGTAATATACCGTGATGGTACAGCCAAAAGAGATGGTAAAATGGTAAAACTTGAAGACGGCGAAGTGGTAAACAAAACAGGTAATTTCTTTGATAAATCAGGGCACGCTATTGCTAACGCATGGGGCGCTACCAAAGACGCTGTTTCAAATGCCGGCACTGCGGTTGGAAAAACTGCAAAGCACGTAGGAAAAAAAATTGATAGTGTTGTAACAGGCAAGCATAGGAATTAATTTTTCTTTTATTTATACTTAAAATAAACAAACAGCCTCCCAAAGTTTTTGCTGTCGTTTTCAATGCGATGGTATAAGGGTTTGATATGAGGTTGCTGTAAAAAGCGTTCTACTTTTTTACGCAATTGCCCGCTTCCTTTGCCGGGTATAATTTCTACTTCGTGAATTTTCTTTTTTACAGCATCATCAAAAGCCTGTTGCAAGGCTTTATCAATAGCAGCACTGTTATTATATATATCATGCAGGTCAATTTTAATACGTGCCACAACACAAAAATATAATCAAATAATATTCTAAGCTTTAAAACAATATTGTTGCATGATGCTACTTCAAATGGGTAGAAAATTTCCATAATATTTAGCATAGACAATCTGTATCAAAAACCTGCCTTGTAAAATATCAGGTACTATTTATGATTTATGTTGCTCAATCACTAAACAAAAATTTATGAGCACATTTAAAACGAAAGCTTATGGCGCCACAGGAACGCCGTTAATAGGAAAAAAACTGGAAGCAATGGAGGTTGAAAGACAACAGCCAAAAGAAGATGAAGTATTAATTGAAGTAATGTATTGCGGTGTTTGCCATTCAGATATTCACCAGGTTGAGAACGACTGGATGAATACAATTTATCCCTGTGTGCCCGGGCATGAGGTTATTGGTAAAATAATATCAAAGGGCAGCAGCGTTACCAAATTTAAAGAAGGAGATATTGTAGGTGTTGGATGTATGATTGACAGTTGTCAAACCTGCGAGGCATGCCAGGAAAACGAAGAACAATTTTGCCAGGGGCCGGTTGGACCAACGATGACTTATAATGGTTACTTCCGCCCTGAAGATAAAAAGTTTAACACCTTTGGCGGTTATTCAACACATATTGTTGCAAACGAAGCATTTTTATTGAGTATTCCTGAAGTGCTTGACATATCTGCTACCGCACCAATTTTGTGCGCAGGCGTTACTACCTATTCTCCTTTGCATCATTGGAATGTACAGAAAGGCGATACCGTTGGTGTGGTAGGTATTGGTGGCCTGGGACATATGGGAGTAAAAATTGCAAAAGCTATGGGCGCACATGTTGTTGCCATTACTACCAAAGAAGAAAAGCGTGAAGTTGCTTTGGCTTTAGGTGCTGACGAGGTACTTATTTCAGAAGATAAAGATGCCATGGAGGCAAAAGAAAAAACAATGAATTATATTCTTGTTACTATACCTGATGCGTTTGATATTAATCCATATATCTGTTTATTGAAATGGCGGGGAAGCCTTGTTACTGTTGGGTTATTGTCTAAGTATAAATCTGCTACCAACAACATGGAAGTGGCAAAATATTCAAGGACTGTTGGCGGCTCACTGATTGGTGGTATTAAAGAAACGCAGGAAGTTCTTGACTTTTGTGCCAAACATAATATCTTACCGGAAGTTGAGATGATTGACATCAAGAATATTAATGATGCTTTCGATAAGGTAAAAGATGAAGATGTCCGCTTCAGGTATGTAATAGATATGCAAAGTTTAAAAAATTAAAAAAATGTATTACCAGCTCTATATTCTAAGTGGTAATTAGTAAAAGGATACAATAACTCCAAAGCACGCGTAGAAGCAATTTTTAAACGGGTTATAAAAAGCAGGTATAGTTTTTAAACAATTCCTGCTTTATTTTATGTTTCATTCTAAACTAATAATAAGAATATTCTGATAGAGAGAATAATAAACTAAATTTTAATAATTACTTATCTGAATTAACCGGCTCCTGTTGTTTATGTACCATTTTGGCAACCGTTTCATCCGGAGAAATATTGCTCATGGCTACCTGCACTTTATTCATAAAGCCAGAAACAACTTTATCATCACCGGCCATTAAAGCTTTGTAACCGTCTTTTGCAACATCAGCTGCTGGTGCAAGTTTGCCTTCCTGAACAATTTTTGCATTCTGCATATCTGCTTTATTAAAGAAATCAGTATCTGTTGCGCCAGGCATTAATGCAGTTATAGTTACACCAGTATCTTTCAATTCATTTCTTATAGCTTCAGTAAAGGATAATACAAAAGCCTTTGTACCATGATATACCGACTGAAACGGGCCGGGAATTTTACTGGCAACAGAAGCAAGTTGTAATATTTTGCCACTGCCTCTTTTTTTCATGTCTTTTACAAATTGCTTGGTAATCACAACAAGACTTGTTATGTTTAAATTAATGATGTCAATTTCTTTTTGTATATCCGTATCTGCAAATTCGCCATACAAACCTTGTCCGGCGTCATTCACTAAAATTTCTACTGCATAATTTTTGGCTTTCACCTCATCATATAACTCAAATGCATTTCCGGGATAAAAAAGATCTTTTGATATTGTTACAACATCTATATCATTTTGTTGTTGCAACTCATCGCTGACTTTCTTCAGTTCATTTTCGTTCCTGGCAACAAGAATTAAATTATATCCATCTTTCGCAAACAGCTTTGATAACTCAAATCCAATTCCGCTGGTGCCACCTGTGATCAACACATAATTTTTGTTTGATTTCATACAATTATTTTTATAAGTTATGTTTAAGTGCAAACGATAATTATGCCAGCCCACAAACACATTTATATATATTTTATACTGATTAAAAATTATTGATACTATAATATTCAAATGATAGAAAACCTGTTGTTGCGCCGCCTGCCCGGACAACGGTATTAAGCCATCTGTTGTAATGTTTTAATCACGTAAAATTTAAAAGGTTAATATGTCGAAATCAATCCAACCCAACTTTTAAAATTAATTTAACTTCATTGTCTAAAACACCTGCTATGAAAGTTATATTAAGCCTGTCTTTCCTTTTTTTACTATGCGTTCATAAATTATATTCTCAAACAATAATTGCTGACTCAGGTAAATTTGTGCTCACCACCAAACTTGCATTAGACCTTGATGGAGCAAAACACGCTTATCATCCAAATAATGAAGGCATAGACAACAACCTGAATGGCGGTATAAGCCAGGCTGAGGCAACGCAAAATCATTTTGCAAAAACAGATAACAGGGGCTACGGCATTGCCAAAAAGTTGTCTGCGGATAAAACTTTCTATGAAGGTTATATTACCCCTGATGGCTATTTTGTTTCTCAAACTACAGTATATGATAAAACAAAAACTGAAGGAAACCCTGATCGTTATGCAGATGCTGAAACCATTCCTTACATTGCTATAAGCCCGGGTTGGAGGTACAAAGGAATAAGGTTAGGTGATATAGCTTACGTAACAAATATTGATAATGGGAAAGAATTTGCGGCAATTTTTGCAGATGCAAGAAACAACGACAATGAAATTGAATTATCATTGGCATTGGCAAATGGCCTTGAAATACCGGTAACAACAAGAATGGCAAAGTCGTATGATGGAACTAAAACGGTGAAAAGGTATGTAGGTATGAAGAATAATCATTTAAAGATATTTTATTTTGTGCATAGTGGGGACGGGAAGAGTAAAACACCCGTAGAAATTCAAACCCTTGGTAAAAAATTAATGGGTAAATAATCTCAAACTTAACCGGCAGCAACTTACTATTAAAGCAATTTAATCCGCTCTTCTTCAAGATCAATCTGGAAAACCTGGTCGCGGATACAATTTTCATCTAATTCTGCATCTTTATTCAATCCTGCTAAAAATTTCCGCTGTGTTTCCAGTACTTCAAGATAATGCCGTTTCGCCTCTGCACTCATCTTAAAGTTTTCAGGCTGTTTAATTTTATTTTCCCACTGGTCAACCATACGTAACAAATGAGCATCTTTAAACAAACCTTTTCCCTGCTTTTCTTTTAATAATCTTACCGTATAAACGGCTAACTCATTTCTTATTTTCAGTTTTGTTTCGTCCTCTGATAATTCAGCAGGATTCTCAAAAAATTTATACCGCTTGATTAAATACGGTAGTGTAAGTCCCTGGAGAAGCAGTGTTAACAGGATAACCACAAATGTTATAAAGAGAATTAAGTTTCTGTAAGGGAAAGGTTCGCCGTTCTGCAGTGTTAGTGGAATGGCTAATGCAGCCGCCAGTGATACAACGCCGCGCATACCCGTCCATCCCAGTAAGAGTGGTACACGCCACATTCTGCCCCGGTTTTCCCTGCTGGACGTTACACTGGGCCTGAAAATCATTGTTGATACAAGTGCAACGTAGGAACTGATAATTCTTGCCGCTACTAAAATTATAGTCACCAAAACACCATACTTAATGGCTGTGCTAAGCGGAATACCATTTGCATGAAGCCCTGCTATTACATGCGGTAATTGCAGGCCGATAAGCATAAATACAATTCCATTCAGAATAAATACAAAAGCTTCCCAAAAACTATAACCTCGCACACGACTGGCACTGGATAAAAACACAAGTCGCCTGTTGGCTAAAAACAATCCTCCGGTTACAACAGCTAATACACCTGAACTGTGTAACTGTTCGGCAATCCAATAAAGAAAGTAAGGTTCAATTAAAGTAAAGGCGATGTCTGAAGGAGCATCAGTAGGCAGTCGTTTATGCGCCTGCATAAATATCCATCCAAAAACTAAACCGATGCCAATACCACCTGCCACCATCCATGAAAAACTTACTAATGCCTGGTGAAAAATAAACTGGCCTGTGCCCACAGCCACCAATGCAAATCTGAAAATAATGAGTGATGACGCATCATTCAATAAGCTTTCGCCTTCCAAAATGGCAGCGGTGGTCTTGGGAATTTTTACAAATTTCATAATGGCTCCTGTGCTAACAGCGTCTGGCGGAGATACTATGCCGCCAAGCAAAAAACCTAAGGCCAGTGTAAAACCCGGGATAAAATAGTTAGTCAATACAGCTACGGCAAAAGCGGAAAAAAGCACCACCAGGAAGGCAAAACTGCCAATGATGCGCCACCATTTTTTCATTTCTTTGAATGAAATGTTCCACGCTGCTTCAAATAAAAGCGGCGGCAAAAAAATAAAAAATATCATGTTTGGGTTTACCTGCACTTTAGGTAAACCAGGTATAAAGCTAATGAACAATCCTGCTACTACCAGTAGCACCGGGTAGGCAATCCGCATTTTTGTTGCCAGCATCTCTATCAGCACAATGGCAGCCACAAGCGCCAACAAAAAAGGTAACTGTTCATGCATAATTAAGTAAATATGATTTAAGCAATAGGAAACAACAAATATATTTAGCATGTAAATGGAAATATAAATAGCACATGAAGATAATATATTCAGGCGCTGCTTTATTCAAGCCTGTAGTTGGTTAAGTTTATACATTAGGATTGATAAAAGACATTTCAATGCATTATCAGCATATGCAAGGGAGCCAAACAAAAACTTAGTCAATAATTAAGTAAATACAAGGCAATTTAATATGCATTCATACATATGTGATACTTTCTTAATTTTATAATAAACAATTGCATATATGCCAATCAATATGTTTTTCAGGACGATAATTAAAAAGCTAATAACGTTTATCCTTTGTTATAGTGTTGTGTTGAACGTTACAGCCCAGGACAAAAACAAAGCTCTTGCTTCAAACCACCAGGTAATGATAGGCAATCATACAGCTTTATATGATAATAAAGGAATGCTGTTACCATGGATGCCATGGCAGGATGTTATAAGCAAAGAAATGCAATGGTATTTAAAAAGCCCGGTTGAGCATGGGTACCCCAATTTTGTATGCATAACCTTTATGGATGGCAATTACCAGCCTGACCCAAAACGTAAAGATTTTATACCTGCCACACAAAATGGTATGGGCATTATATCTTACCTGAAATATTATAAATTTGAAGGCAGCAGGAATGAAAAAGTATTAGCGCAGGCAATCAGTATGGGTGATTACCTGGTTAAAGAAAGCAATACACCAAACGAAGGCCGCTATCCTGGTTTTACACGTTCAACAGGTATAAGAGATTTGTTTCCGCAACCTGTAAATTGCGGAACACAGGGCGACCGGCCTTTTGAAATTGAACCGGATAAAGGAGGCCTGGCCGGCTATGCACTTCTATTGCTATATCAACAGACAAAAAATAAACAATACCTGGACCAGGCAGTGCATAATGCTACTGTACTTAAAGCAAATATGATACAGGGTGATTCAGTAAAATCACCATGGCCATTCAGGGCAGATTACCGTACCGGTGAAGAACGTGGTACTACATCCGGAAATATGGTGTATATCCTGCGTTTGTTTGATGTATTGCATGACATGGGTTATGCTGAATTTGATAGTTCCCGTAAACAATTATGGATATGGATACGGGATTATCAACTGCCGGATTTATCTAAGGAAGGGAAGCTTTGGGAGAACTTTTTTGAAGATCATGATGAAGCAAATGATCGTACTGCATGGGCGCCGCTAAATATGGCGCGTTATCTTTTAGAAAAAAAAGAAAAGTTAGATACAGCCTGGCAGAAATATGCATATGACCTGATTGAATTTGTAAATAAAAATTTCACGGGAATTCGCCAAGGTGTAACTATTTGCGGGGAACAGGATCATGATAAAGACCCATGGAGCGGTATCTTGTCAACGTATGGCGCTGTGCTTATTATGTACACGGCTGCAACGGGCTCAGATGAATATAAGAGCTTGGGCATACAGGCGCTTAATTTTGTAACCTATGCACTTAATGATGATGGATGCCCCTGCGAACAGGCAGGATATGCTTGTCGTGGTGGATGGCAGGAGGATGCGCATACAGATAAAATTCACAATTTTATAGATGCCTTGGAAGCTATTACACTTCAGAAAAAATAATTCTGTTTTATAGATTGATGATAAGAATAATGATTTGGTAGGTTACACTTTTGTTCTGTAGATTTATGTCTTTGCTGATTGCTAATCAAGAATTTATTTGTTGCAATATTTCAATTTGCGTTTATAATTTGATTATAATGACGGTAGCTCTATACACTAAAACAAAAACAGCGAAGTTTAAGTTTCGCTGTTAAAGTAATTATCTAAGATTATCGTGGCTATAAGGTTGCCATGTCAATTACAAACCGGTAACGTACATCACCTTTTACCATTCGTTCATAGGAAGGCGTAATATCTTTTATATCTATCATTTCAATATCACAGACGATATTATGTTCGGCGCAAAAATCAAGCATTTCCTGAGTTTCAGGTATGCCCCCGATTCCTGAGCCCATAATATTTTTACGGCCAGCCAACAACGAGAAAGGTTGTATGGCGTAAGGTTTTGTGGGAACGCCAACACATATAAGCGTGCCGCTTGTTTTAAGTAAGGATAAATACAGGTTCATATCATGTTCTGCAGAAACGGTATCAAGGATGAAATCAAATGAGCCTTTAACTGCATCCAACTGTTCTTTATCTGAGGTTACCACAAAATGATGCGCGCCCAAATCTTTGGCTGCCTGTTCTTTTGAAGGCGATGTGCTGAGCACTGTAACATCAGCACCAAAAGCCACGCCCCATTTTACGCCCATATGGCCTAAACCACCAAGGCCTAAAACAGCAAGCTTATGGCCTTTGCCAACTTTCCAGTAGCGCAACGGTGAATATGTTGTAATGCCTGCACAAAGCAAAGGTGCTGTTGCAGCAAGATTAAGCTTATCTGAAATGTGCAGTGCAAATTCTTCCCGCACTACAATGTTGTTTGAATAACCGCCATACGTTGGCGCACCATTTTTATCTTTTCCATTATAAGTTGCTGTGTTGCCTTCCAGGCAGTATTGTTCAAGCCCCTGCTTACAGTTTTCGCAATGCTGGCAGGAATCAACCAAACAGCCAACGCCGGCAAGATCATCAACCTTAAAGTTTTTAACCTGGTCGCCCACTTTAGTTATTCTGCCAACAATTTCATGCCCGGGCACCATAGGGAATATTCCGGGAAACCATTCATTTTTTATCTGGTGCAGGTCTGAATGGCAAACACCGCAGAATAATATTTCTATCTGTATATCATTTGAACCAACTTCTCTGCGCTCAAAATTCCATGGCGCTAAATCTGTTTCCGGGGTTTGCGCCGCATATCCTTTTGACTGAATCATAATTTTAAAATTTAAGTGAGGTGCAAAATTATAGCGGCTATTGATGTTTTAATAATTTCTTTTTATTATTTTAGTATTGAAAGGCAGGTTAAAAGTCTATCGTTAACCGGGGCGGCTTTGCATGCATGCAAGGCACTTGAAATACTTTCTTATTTTTATCAGCAAACAATTGCATACATGCAGCCACAATATTTTCTAAACCATGCACTGCAAGCAATAGATATACAGGGAAACAGGTAATTGCTTTATGTTCAATCAACTTGTGCCGGGTTATCATAAACCTGCTGATTCCGTACCTCAGGGAACATTTTAGTACAATTCAGTAATTACCCGGCATTAATATTTAAATGCACAGGCAAAGAGTGGTTTAATTTATAAGGGTATTAATCAATCCGTCATTTTTGATAAACAGGCTGTATAAATACATGCCCGGTTTATACAAGACAGTTTTATAAGCCTGTAAAATGATTATGCTATAAAACAAAAATGCTGTACACTAACAAATTTTTGGGAAATATTTAAAATCCTTAATTTAATAACCCAATATTCTTAAACCAAGCTGATGATCCTTTACAACCGTGCTGCATTTTTAATTGCAGACCATAGATCCAACCTGCGTTACACCTTATACAAGTTGCTTATAAGCAGGTTTATGCAGTGTACCATTAAACAGGTGCCTGATACAGAAAAACTTTTAGAGGCTGCTGCCGCAAATTATTACGACATAATTTTTATTGACCATTGCCTGCCACCGCTTAACGGCTTTAATGCCCTTGAACAGCTTGCACAACACCGCCCCGGCAATACGGTTATATTATTTGGCGCAGACTGCAACAAACAGGATGCTACTGAAGCTTTAATGAGTAATGCAGCCGCGTTTTTTAGCTGGCAAAACGATGCTGCGCACATACTGCATACCGTGCAGGAAGTGATGGAACACCGCCTGTATATAACGCAGGAACAAATGCAGCTTATACGCAGCGCACAGCAACAGCGCAAACAGCAAAGCAAACTGCCGCCATTAACCAAAAGAGAAAAACAGGAACTGGCACTGCTGGCAAAAGGTTATACCACCAAACAAATAGCAGATACTTTGTTTATTGGCAAAAGAACCGCTGAGAACTACCGCAACCACCTATTACAAAAAACAGGCACGCACAACACTACCTGCTTATTGCTTTTTGCCAAACAGGCTGGATGGTTAAATGAGGAGAATGATGATGAAGGAAAGTAACGCAGGGTTTTAGCTTTGCTTATGGCTATGCAATGAAGACACCGCTACGACAAAAGGCAATGAAATTTTAATTGAACAAATACAGGTTAAGTTTAAAGCACTTACCTGCTATCATTTTAAAAAGTACAGCAAGAAAGATAAATTTTCAGTTGTTATTCTTCAGCTTTTCAAGTTTTTGCCTGCCACTATCATTTTTAGGATTAATTTTTACTGACATCTCATAATTCTTAATTGCTTCGCTTTTGTTTTTGTTATCTGCATAAGCTTCACCTAAACTATCATATACATTCCACGATTTTGGAAACAGTTTTACATTCAGCATAAGCACTTCGATAGCATCATTATATTTCTTTGCGTTCAGCAATTGATAGCCTGTTGCATTTAGATTATTTTCTATGGTGCCGGAATCTGCGTTAGTATAAGACCCTAAGTCAACTGTGAAAAATGTAACAAATTTCCAGCTATTATTTACTTTAACCAATGTTATGTATTCGTGAGACGATGTTAGGGTGTCATTACTGACTATATAATGCCGGTCATGCTCTATAGTTGCAAGATTACTGCTTTCATTAATTATAAAATTTGCATCTGCAAACCTGTATTTGTTAGTACTGTCACGCTGATTGTAAATATCTGCAGCCAGGGGGCTAATATTTTGCCAGCCAATTAAATTATACTGGTAACCGCTGCCGCTGGAACCGAATGTTGTTTTTTCATCCTGTACAAAAAAGTTTTTCCAGGCAGTTGTATCGCCTTTTAATCTGGCATCTGTTTCCATTTTTATAGTTTGCCTTATAGCATCTTCATCAGTAACCTGCGCAATTGTTTTATAATTAATCACAAAAAAAAGAGCAATAAAGAGTAGAAATTTAGTTTTCATATTTATTTTTTTAAGTGAACAATAAACAGTTGAATAATCCAATGTCATTGTGAGCAAAATGAAGCAATCTAATGATTTAATTGATGTTTCATGCAGATTGCTTTGTCGTGCCTCCTCGCAATGACGCTCAATCAAACAAACCCTTACTCACACTTTGCCTTCTTCCTTACTGCTTTTTTAAAGGTAGAATCATCTGAATTACCAGGCAGTTGTGGTTTTTGCAACGCAGGGTCTCAGCCTTGCAAGGCTCTTCATTGAAGACCCCGTTTTGATAAAATGAGGAAAAGGATGGTGAAGGGAAATAACGCAGGGTTTAAGCCTTGCTTACGGCTTTGCTGCAAAAACCCTGCTGCAACAGAAAATACTTGTGTAATTATCTCTGCAAAATGTTTAATTGTATAAATACTTTAAGAACCGTCTAAGCCGCCAGAAGTCAACAAAAAATTTACTTGTTTAGATTTGCTGTAAAACATGACCATGCCACTCGATTATCATAAATGGATACCTGATACACGGTTGCGACTCATTAATTTTGGTAAAGGAGTGTTGGAAGTAACCGTATCCGTAAAACCTGATGAAATAACCACAGGCAGTAAAATAACCATCTCACCCAACTCAGCCGAATTAATTACACTACTTGAATTATTTCCTCCCGGAACCGATCTTAATATGGTTAACGACACCAACGTTCTTTTTCATTTAAAAAATATCGGGCAGGCAGAAAGTGGTTTTAAAGTGCAGGATTACGGGCCTTATAAAACCACTGTACCACCGGGTGCTGATGAACCATTCAGCGCACAGGACCTGGTTAATTATTTAGAGCGCATTATTTCAGAAAGTGATTTTTTCAGAATGGATGAGATACTGGCAACCGAAACTCCTGAACACTATAAAAACACCAAACATTTATTTGGAATTGTTTCTTTGCTGAAAGGAAAAATGGCAACCGCTGTATTTAAATTTGATATGGCTGACGAATACTTTGAAACTGCTTGGGGAGACATTGACAAACAAACGCAACGCTGGTGTTGTTTTGACTGGTCAACAGCGCTTATGAGCAAAATGATGTTACCGGATATTTCTTCGGTTGAAAAAGGAAGGGGAATACAAAAAGCAATAGAAATTCTTAGCCGCATTACGGCAGTTACAGAAAATACTGCTTTTGCAGAGTTTGACCGGATGGCGGCAAAGTGCAAGTTAGCTTTTTGTCTTTGCTACCTTGATGAACAGGATGAAGCGCTGAAAACATTTGATGATTGCAGCTACACCGCAATAGATGAAAAGGATTATAAAAGTGATCTGCTTAGAAATTTATTTGCAAGCATCCATTATGGGTTTGCTGTTGCACTTGAATTGAAGAATGGCTTGTTGCTAAAAAATTTAAGCCGCATTATTGCCTGTGATACTGAAGTGTTTAACCGCGAACAAAGCCCAGTTAGAAGTATGCGTATCGCATTATCAAAAGCCGTGGAAAAACAAAGAAACGGCCCCTTAAACGGCTTTAAGAATTTTTCAGACAATGGTTATCACTTTGCACCTGAATTTAAAAATCTCCGTGAGTTTATAAACCTGCAAAATGGCAAAGATGAAAAAGCAGTGGACAATTTTATTTATTTTACAGAAACGTTATAGCCTCCGCATCTTTTATTAAGGCAGCATCTTTTATTTATGCTTGTTTATACTGTAACTGGTTTATGCAGTAAAGCAAATTGATCTGACAGAATTGTATACAAGAAATCATAATGTCCTTTGCCTGCGCTTATTCTTTGCGAAAGATACATTGCGGAAAAAGGAAGCCTTTACGAAAACCATGCGAAGGAAGCTGAATAATATTTTACTGCTGATGCATTCAGATTAATCTCGCAATGTCCTGCTCACACACATTGCTTAGCTAAGAGACATTGCGAAGAAGTAAAGGAAAAAGGAAAGCAATCTAATGATTTATTTTATGTTTCATGCAGATTGCTTCGTCATTCCTCCTCGCAATGACGACACCAATCTGCTTTACCAGTTCCTGACTTCCTCCCATAAATCTTTCCATTCAGGGTTCATGGAATTGACTAAAATTTCTTTTTTCTTCCTGCTTCCACCTTTAATGCGTTTTTCTTCCATTATTGCTTCATCAATCGTAGAAAAAGATTATAATACACCAGCTTTACACAGTTGTATTTAGATGTGAAAGAAAAATCACGCACTTTATTTTTATGCTCCTGAACTCGTGCAATTAAATCAGATGTTACACCAGTATATAACGCTTCATTATTTAAACTTGCCATCATATAAACAGTACCACCTTTAGTCATATAAACGTTATTGCAAACGAAGCATTCGTTATTGCGGGTGCAAAGCGTTCGTCATTGCGAGTGCAACGAAGCAATCTATTGATTTATTTGATGTTTCATGCAGATTGCTTCGTCGTTCCTCCTCGCAATGACGACACCAATCTGCTTTACCAGTTCCTGACTTCCTCCCATAAATCTTTCCATTCAGGGTTCATGGAATTGACTAAAATTTCTTTTTTCTTCCTGCTTCCACCTTTAATGCGTTTTTCTTCCATTATTGCTTCATCAATCGTAGAAAAAGATTATAATACACCAGCTTTACACAGTTGTATTTAGATGTGAAAGAAAAATCACGCACTTTATTTTTATGCTCCTGAACTCGTGCAATTAAATCAGATGTTACACCAGTATATAACGCTTCATTATTTAAACTTGCCATCATATAAACAGTACCACCTTTAGTCATATAAACGTTATTGCAAACGAAGCATTCGTTATTGCGGGTGCAAAGCGTTCGTCATTGCGAGTGCAACGAAGCAATCTAATGATTTATTTGATGTTTCATGCAGATTGCTTCGTCGTTCCTCCTCGCAATGACGCTTAATCAAACAAACCCTTACTCACACTTTTGCCTTCTTCCTTACTGCTTTTTTAAAGGTAGAATTATCTAAATTACCAGGCAGTTGTGGTTTTGGCAACGCAGGGTTTCAGCCTTGCGCAAGGCTCTTCATTGAAGACCCCGCTTTGATAAAGGTTTTACCACCAAACAAATAGCTAATGCTTTGTTTATTGGCAAAAGAACCGCTGAGAACTACCGCAACCACCTCTTACAAAAAACAGGCACACACAACACTACCTGCTTACTGATTTTTGCCAAACAGGCGGGATGGTTGAATGAGGAGAAGGATAGTGAAGGAAAATAACGTTTAATATATTGTTTCTTAGCAGGAGATGATGGTGGACGAGGAAGTAGTCAATACTTATACTGCATTTGGAGCATCATAATTTTCATCTATTATGTTTCCTAATTTCTCACTAATATTTGTGATAGAACCATCCTCTGAATCAAACCATTCACCTTCAAATCCTTTTGATACTTCGTAAGAAATTTTTTTGTTAATTACGCACCTATACCTAACGTCTTGTTGATTATTATAAAGCAAATAAACTTCAATTTGAGATAATTGGTTTTCTATTTCGAAATTTCCTTTAAATAATATTTTTCCTTTCATTAAAAAATTTTGGTTGAAGCATTTGTTATATTGAATTTAAAAGGTATTCGATTTGGTATGGATTCTAAAAAGTTTTTATACCTAACAATTAAACCTCTCTTTGGAAGATTACCAACAAAATAAATTTGCTCACCAATTTTTAAAGAATTTTGATTTTTACTCCTTTTTGTTTCATACATCAAATAATTAAAAAGCCAGGCATCTTCTGGATTCTTTGGATTTTTATTAAATGAATTAAAATCAAAATATTTCTGTATGGTTTTTATAAACTCAAAGTCTCGTCTATTATAATTATAATAAAGTTCATGTTGCAACCTATTAAATATCTCATAATCTAAATAGTTTTTTACTGCTTCTAAAATTATAAGTCGCGGTTCTATTTTGGTTGTCATAATTTCAATAAACGATTATTCTTCTTCTTGTTCCATAATTCTAAAAGTTTCCGGCATTTCATCCCATGTTTTATTTAGTAAAGTTCTCCCTGTTTTTTTCTTATTTGTACCGCCCCATTGTTTAAAGAAAAATTTGACATCAGCTGCATCGCATTGATCTAAAATGTCTAATACCCAGTCTTCATTCATGGGTCTTGGTGTTCTTCCACTTTCACCACCAACTATTACCCAATTTATATTTTTTAAATTCATTTTGGGTAAAGGTCCTATAAGAGGTTCACATGATAAGAATTTTACCAATGCACTTGTTTGACTCAAATCATCTATTCGATGCATTACCTTTTGATTCTCGACTGAAACTCCCATCCATATATTGTGAGTCCACTTAAGTTTGTTATTATATTTTAAAAGAATGTCGCTTCGCTTAGTTAAAACCTGAAAAACATGTTGCGGACAATCATTCATAACTTTAAACACCTTTTTAAGAAATGCAAATGGAACGTCTTTATGAAATAAGTCGCTCATAGAATTTACAAATACGATCTTGGGTTGTTTCCAAGTATAAGGTATGTTTAAAGCATCCTCATGAAGAGTAAGCTTAAACCCATTAGAGTATTTTGTTTGTCCCATTGCTTTTAATCTCTTCGACATTACTTCTGCATAGCAGAACTTACAACCTGCAGAAATCTTATTGCATCCAGTAGTTGGATTCCATGTCATTTCAGTCCATTCTATGTGTGATTGTGCCAATTTAGTTTGGAAATTTAAGAATACAAGTTGTTGAAGGAAGTATTGAAACTTTATGTTGAACTTTATCTGAATCTGTAAAAGTTGCTTGCAACCTACCCTGGTCATGTAACAAGCGTAAAGCTTTCACGTAATGCGTGGGTGCATATTTACTATTTGCCTGATGCATGTCAATTAAAATGGCAGCAGAAAGTTGTTTGCCAGCATATTTTTTTGAAAGGTCTTCAGCAAGATTAATGTGATTATCATCCATTGAAAAATCAATGATACCGGTTGGGTACGCTTTCTTTGCATCAAAGGTAAAAGTGCCATCGGCATTTAATACAGCACCAATATTATCATAATCATAAAACACTTGCTTAACTAACTTAAAGCCTTTTGGATGCTTTGTAAAATGGATAATTAAATGAGATGTCTTCTTAGCACCATTTTCCATAAATTTAAAAGCACAGGTAATAAGCTTATCACCAATAATTTTTCTAAACTCCAATTCAAGATTCTTTAAAAGAATTGAAACTCTTTTCTCATCGTTTGTTGCAGACCTAACCTGTTTAACTACTTCCGCTTTTTGTGTTGGAAACATAAAATCAATATGTTCTTGAACTTTTGGATTTGTTAGTGCAGGAACAACACGATTTACATTTAAAAACAAAAAAAGTTCATTTCCCCCACGGCTTTAAAAAATTTGCAAGACCTAAAGTATCAATACCAGCATAACCAAAAGGATCAAAAAAAAGTAAAGTTGGATTGTTAACCTTGTCCGTGTTGTGTATTTTATTAAAATATTTTTTTATAACTTCAGACTTCTCAACATCATAATTTCCCCAACGTGGTTTTTTTGCAAATGTTTGATCGCCGTATCGGTCTTTAAAATTCTTTTTTAAAATTTCAATGTTATTTAAATCATTAAAAGCGAACGTTATCTTTTCTTTTAAGTATACATCTTTAGCAATGATATCTGCAAGTAATAATGGTGTAGAAAGATTTCCGTCTCCATATTTTCCTCTTCCTGCCCAAAGATCGATGTAAGCAAATCCTTCACCTTTTCCCCGATCAACAATACGACAATATTGAGGAAAATAATCGCTTACTAGTAAAGCTTTAACTCGAGACTCGGGTCTTTGGGAAGCCCAAAACTTTTCTTCTTCAGCAGCCGTCATACATTTTATTTATTCAATTTCTCAATTGCATTGCAAATTAAATAACAATCAATTCTTCAAAAACCCTAATTCATATACTTGTGGTTGCAGTTTTTCCGTAAGTATTTTATAAGCTTCTTCAAGCGATTTAAATGATACAAAAGGAACATCTCCGCTGTTATTTCGAGCTTGTAACGCTTTTCTTATTTGATACCAGCCAACATCCGCTCTGTTTAATTTTAATTCATCTCTTACAGTATGTACATCTACATGTGCAAAATATGCCTGCCATAATTTTTTACCTTCTGCTAATACCTGTTGCGCTTCTTTGCTTAAGATTTTATCAGCTAAATATTGTACCATGAAATCACTTTCAAAACGTTCCGGTGCATTTACTTTTTCTTCTGTAAAAGGAATGAAATGATTAACGATGCTCCAATGTTTTCCATTCCATTCTAAGTCGTTAGCACTTGCAGTAAGATTGCTTCCATTAAATAACATCCATATTAAACAATCAGTTTTAAATTCTTCTGAAAGTGATTGTGTAGGTTGTAGGAATTGATCTCTATCATTTAGCCATGTTGGCTTGATTAATCTTCTTACAGCAAATACTATTACAGTTTCTAATAAATTTTTTTCATTAATAAAGATGCCATGACCATCACCAAAACCAGATGAAAAAAAAGCAGTTTGATTTGCATGTTGAACATCGTTGCTCTTACTCCAAAAAAATGCAATCGCGTTGTCAGACCATTTAGTGCCTCTTAAATCCTTCGTCGAAGTTGCTGGAATTATTGCATTTTTTAATGGAATAACTTCTGTCTTGTTTGTTCGAGGACGCTTTATCCAATTCGTTAGAAGAACAATATTTGGTAAAACATAAAATTTTTTTTCTCCAATAGGCTTTGCATTTTTATCAAAAACTTCTGCTTCAATCATTGAGATTTGCTGTTTCGTTTTAGACGTTTGATTTGTTTTCCAAATTAAAAAACCAATTGGAAAATCTCCGTTGATGCCATCGAATGCTCGACTATGAACTACAAAACCATCTAAATACTTTGCGTTCCAACTATTTCTAAATTCAGTAAGCGTTGGAGAAATGATATATTTTAATGTGCTAAACATTGCAAGTGTTGCCGTCGGAATTTCAATAGCTATTCTCGCTACAAACTGAGTATAAAGTTCATTACTCGCCTTTCCAAATTTTTCTATTGCTGTAGCTGCTAATTTTGTTTTAGCAACACCTAATTTACTATTACTTCCTACTCCTGCCCTTGATTCAGCGTAAGGTGGATTCATCAAAACCAAAATCTTTTTCTTTTCAGCAATTGCTTTGCGTAATGCGCTTGGAATTTTATTTGTGAGAGAGTAATCTATGTTGCCATCATCAGTAATGTCATCATTCAAATAATCATATTGAAAACGGGTAGCTGCAACACATGTTTTAGTAGCTCTCATTATATCAACATCTTCATTATCTAATGTGCTCATAAAAACATTGCGTGCGTTGCTGTGCTTTACTTCAAGATTACCAACGCCACAACACATATCCCAAACTATATATTCTTTCTGCCAGTTATTGCCCAATGTTTCTGTGAGTTTATCATACGCTTTATCCACTACGGTTAACGGTGTGTAGTATGCGCCTTTAAAGCTGCGTTCGTCAAGCGGAATAAGACTATCCTTTCTTTCAAGCAAGTAATTTCTATACTCGGCTTTTGGCGGACGATGATAGATTGCCCAAAACTGTCTGTAACCTTCACGACTGCCTAACTCATATAATTTGCCATTCAAACTAAATACTGGTGCATTGCCTTTATGTAATAATTCAGCAGGCAGGTTTTCATGTGTGCTTACAATACCATCGCTCATAATATCAGCAAAAAACAATAAGGCATAATCTTCAGCAGCCACACCCTTTATTTCTTTACCTATCATCAATACCCATTTATCAAACACCTGCTTTAAATTGTCCGGCGTTATTTGTGTGCGAATGATTTCGCCGGTTTTTATAGCATTTTTAATAGTGTTTATAAATTCTGTTTCATGCGTTTCTATTTTAAAACTTACCAGGTAAGTACCAATATAAGCTGATACAACGTCTAATGCTTCCTGCGTATATCCACTTGCACTTTTGCCCCATTTAATGGGTTGCTTTTTATTAGATATAAGTGGAATTGCATCTGCTGTTTTCATTATAGCAGCTTTCTTTGCATCAATCACACATAAAAGCGGCGGTACATCTTCACCTTTATTAAAAGCTTGCTGCACGTAATGTAACAATTGAGTAAACATTTGGTATGTGCTATGCTTATAACCGTCTTTAGCCTCAAACCATATTTCCTTAGTTTGTATGTCGTAAAGATTTTTAGAATAATCTTTAAGCCCTAAAGCTTTTATGTAAGCATCTTTTACGTCTTCTTCACTTTTGGCTAATTGCAGTTTTTGGTAAAGAGTCATCATGTATCGTTATCAACGTAAAAATAAACGTTCTAATTTATAATTAAACATTGCTGTATTACATTTCCCCGTTGTTAATTATGAGATTCCGCCTTCAGTGTTGTTAAGTAAACACTTAAACGTTATAATAAAGATTCCCGTTTTCACGGGAACACAACTTTATACACGTAATGCTTAACAAGGTTGAACATCATTATCATCACTTATACAAAACCAGTTATGAAATTTCAATTTCATTTATAGATTATTTGTTTTGTTTCAAAACATATGTGTTTCATTTCATTTCAAAATTGTAATACCTCATTTCAATATTGTTTTGTTTTAATTCAACATTGTTTTGTTGCATTTCAGTATTGTTTTACTTCAATTCAACATTGTTTTATTTTAATTCAACATCTGTTCTGTTTCATTTCACACCTGTTCTGTTTCATTTCACATCTGTTTTATTTCATTTCACACCTGTTTTATTGCATTATTCACCTGCAATGTGGCATTTCAGTGTTGAAATGAGTATTAATACTCTGTTTTTTTGAGTGTATTTGCACACTGTTACCGCTTTGCAGAGGCTGTAAGTTTGTGTTTCAATAAAATTTAATATTATGAAAAAAGTTAGAATTATTACGCGCTTCCTGCGCCTGGCACAAACCAAAGTGCTGCAAAATGTAATGATGATTTTACAATGCATGACAGGTAATGTAAATTTTCCCACGCCAGCACCAGACCTTAAAACGCTTGGTGATGCTATTGATGCTTACAGCGAGGCCCTTGCCAACCCGGCGAGCAAGGCAAACACGGCTTTAAAAAAGCAGTTGCGCATTAAACTGGCCGCGGTGGTTAACCTGCTTGCTTTGTATGTACAGATGAACTGCAACAACGATGAAACCATTGCGCTTTCTTCGGGCTTTCCGCTGGCCAAAACAAAGCAGCCGGTGGGTGTGCTGACTAAGGCAAACAATTTTAAAGCAACACCTTTGCACAATTGCATGATTAAATTATCCAACAAAAAAATCTTTGGCGCAGACAGCTATTGCTACCAGTATGCACCTGCGGCAAGTAAAGAAGAAACAGGCTGGATAAGTGTAAACAGCACCCGTGCCAGTACGGTTATTAAAGACCTGGTGAGCGGCACACAATATGCATTTCGTGTAGCAGGCATTGGCGCTAACCCAACTGTTATTTACAGTGATGTAATTACAAGCTATGTGCTGTAAGAACCGGGATTGCCAGGTTGCAGCTATACGTTGCAGATTATAAATAAACGGGTAACTTAAAAACCATGATTGCACATTGAAAGGCTGTCTTAACCGGGCAGCCTTTAATTTATGGCAGGTGAAAGGTAAGCGCAGAGATAATTTTCTATATCAGCTGAAATATTTTCTTTTGCAGCATTACAGGATTGCTTAAACTTTTTATATGACAACACTTAAAGGCCCCGGAATTTTTCTTGCACAGTTTATGGGTGATGAAGCGCCGTTTAATGATTTAAAAACTATTTGTGAGTGGAGTAAAAATTTAGGGTTTGCAGGTGTACAGTTGCCAACCTGGGATGCCCGTTGCATTGACCTGCAAAAAGCAGCGGAAAGCAAAACGTATTGTGATGAATTAAAGGGAACCATTAATGCATGTGGTTTGGAAATAACAGAGCTGTCAACACATTTGCAAGGCCAGCTTATTGCGGTAAACCCGGCGTATGATGTTTTGTTTGATGGCTTTGCACCGGAGCCATTGCGTAATAACCCAAAAGCAAGAACAGAATGGGCAGTTCAGCAATTAAAATATGCAGCAAAGGCTTCGCAAAATTTAGGCTTAAATGCACATGGAACTTTTAGTGGTGCGCTGCTGTGGCACACCATGTATCCATGGCCGCAACGCCCGGCTGGTTTGGTGGAAACCGGTTTTACAGAACTGGCGAACCGCTGGTTGCCCATCTTAAATTATTTTGATGAGTGTGGCGTTGATGTTTGTTATGAAATTCATCCGGGTGAGGATTTGCATGATGGCATAAGCTATGAAATGTTTTTAGAGAAAGTGAATAACCATGCACGTGCCTGTTTGTTATATGACCCGTCTCATTTTGTATTGCAATGCTTAAACTATCTTGAATATATTGATAACTATCATGAACGCATCCGTATGTTTCATGTAAAAGATGCTGAGTTTAACCCAACCGGTAAGCAGGGTGTGTATGGTGGTTATCAAAGCTGGATTGACAGGGCAGGAAGGTTTCGTTCTCTTGGTGACGGGCAGGTTGATTTTAAGTCCATCTTCAGCAAACTGGCGCAGTATAATTTTAAAGGCTGGGCGGTGATGGAGTGGGAGTGTGCTTTAAAGCATCCCATTGATGGTGCAACAGAAGGGGCAAAATTTATTAAAGAGCACATTATTCATGTAACAGAAAAAGCCTTTGATGATTTTGCTGGAACAGGAGCAGATGAAAATTTAAACAGGTTGGTATTAGGATTGCAATAGGTATGTAAACATACTTTATGAAGAAATTGAATTTAATTGTTGCTGCTGTTATTTTATTTGCTGCATGTAAATCCGGTGCAGGCAAAACAGCAGCAAGCGATACTGCAAACGCAGTTCAGAATGCTATTGTAAATACAGGAGGTGTTGCTGTTGATACAGCAAAGAATATGTCTGGCAGTAATTTAATAGCAACAAGTGATTGCCTCACCTGCCATAATATAAATAAGCATGCTTTTGGCCCTTCGTACGAACAAATTGCAAATAAATATGAGAATAATGAAGGCAATGTTCAAAATCTGGCAGATAAAATAATAAAGGGCGGTAAAGGTTTATGGGGTCAAAATGCAATGACGCCACACCCCACAATTAACCAGGCTCAGGCACAGGAAATGGTGCGTTACATATTAACTTTAAGAAACGCATCCGGTCAATAAAATAATTTGTGGTTGATTGGTTGTCATCAATACATTTGTAGGAACATTTACTTCATTTAAAAAATAACAATTGAAAAAGTATTTTGTAATGATTGCTATGCTTGCCTTGGTTGCAGCATGCAATAACAGCAGCAGTAACGACAGTACTACAGATACTTCTGCTTCATCTTCAGCAAGTGATCCGTCATCAAATCCTGATTACAGCAAAGGGATTAAACTTGTCACAACAAATGATTGCCTTGGTTGCCATAAGATAGATGAAAAACTTACAGGCCCGGCTTACCAGGATGTAGCAAATAAATATAAGAACACAGATGAGAATGTAAAAATGCTGGCAGGCAAAATCATAGCTGGTGGTTCAGGCAATTGGGGCACAGTGCCAATGACGCCACATCCTGCACTTGCAGAAGGAGATGCTGAACAAATGGTAAAATATATTTTATTACTAAGAACAAACAAATAATGAAAACAACATTAACAATTGTACTTGCTATAACAATTTTTGCAGCATGCAATTCTGCTGCAACCAATCAAACTACCGCCACTGCGGATGCATCATCAGATAGCATGAATGCATCTTCTGTTAAAGTAAGAGGTAATGATACAGGATGGATAAGCTTGTTTGATGGCACAACACTTAAAGGCTGGCATACATTCGGTTCAGACAGTGTTGGAAGTGCATGGGATGTTGATAGTGGCGCTATCCATCTTAACTCAAGTAAAAAGCAAGGGTATCAAACTTCAGGGGGCGGAGATGTTGTAACCAACGACAGCTTTTCCAACTATGATTTTAAAGTTGACTGGAAAATATCAAAAGGTGGTAATAGCGGTATTTTAATTTATGTTCAGGATGATAAACCAAAGTATGAGGAAACCTGGCATAGTGGTCCTGAAATGCAGGTGCTGGATGATGAAAGAAATGATGACCGCCATACCCCAACACACCGTGCGGGCAGTTTATATGATATGATACAGGCAACACCCGGTGCAGTTAAACCTGCTGAACAATGGAATCATGTTGAAATTACAAGTAACAATGGCAAGCTTGATTTTTATTTAAACAGTGTGCATGTTGTAAACACAACGATGTGGGATGATGGATGGAAACAAATGATAGCAAAAAGTAAGTTTAAAGAATGGCCGCCATTCGGTACGTTTAAAACAGGGCATATTGCTTTACAGGATCATGGGTTTGATGTATGGTATAAAAACATCATGATTAAAAAAATGTAATTGCTTTTATATTTTAAAAATCCCGCTTCAAAAGAGTGGGTTTTTTATGTTTTGTATTGATTAGTGTTATTAATAATAATACTTCCAGCCCTGCGACTGCAGTAATTGTTTTGGCTGATACATCCTGTTGTTTTTTATTACAAGCTGCACTTTTCTTATATCGCTTATATTATAAACAGGATTACCATCAACTAAAATAAGGTCTGCATCTTTTCCAATCATAACAGAACCATATTTATCCTGCAGGTTGCAATCAAGCGCTGCATTATACGTAGCAATCTTTAATACTTCGTTTGAAGGAATGCCTGCCTGCACATACAACTCCAGCTCATGATGTACTGCAAGTGCTTCTCCGCCATCTGTTCCTGCTACTAACAAAATACCATTATCATATAACAGCTTCAGCATCTTCATCATGTTGGCAAATGCAGCCTTGTAATCAGCTTTATTAGAATCATCTCCAAATGGTGTTTGAATAGCTAAATCAGTTTTCCATGCATCCGGCAACCAGTTAACAACAGGCTTTAAATAGTTGCTGGTATCACCTTTAAATTCATCAAACATACCTTGCCATACATTCAGGGTTGGGTCAAGCGAAATATGTTTTTCTTTCATCAGCGCTATAAAATCTTTTACTTCTTTACTGTTTAAGTCAAGCTTACCTGCATTTTCTCCAACTAACCTGAAGCGTGCCGGGGTTCTTGTATCAATTGTATCACCCATAAAATTTAAGAAGATAAAATTCATGTGTGTTATTTCGTTATAGCCCGCATTAATTGCTTGCTCAGCAGTCATGAAAGATGGTATATGCCCGCACACACGCATGCCTAAACTATGTGCATGAGCAGCCATTGGCGCAACCCAGTCCGGTTTAATGGCGCTGTATAATTTTATCTGCTGATAACCCAAAGCATGATAATCATCAATAGCTTTTATACCTTCATCAAGCGAAGAAATTATCGTTCCTGTTGGTCCCTGGAAAGGGTCTTCTTTATCGATAAATCCAGACAAATAACTTAAATCCGGGCCAAGCATTTTGTTGCCGGCAATCTCTTTTTTGTAAGTGAGCAAAATCTTTTCATTACCCATGTCACGTACATGCGTAACACCACCTGCCATATACATCACACCTTCTTCTTTATTATAATGAGCATGCATATCCCACAAGCCGGGCATTAAAAATTTACCGGTGCAATCAATAACTGTATCTGCTTTTACTGCTGCTTTTTGTGATGGATAAATGGCATTGATTTTTCCATCACGCACTTCCACATCTACATTCTTTTTAACAGTTGCAGTGGAAGATTCAAACAAATTTGCATGCCTGAATAAAATGTATGAAGGTTGTGGCTTTGAGTTTGCATTTTCCTGTGATTCATAATAACCTTCACCGGCTAATTCCTGCCAGGTAAACAATGAGTCTGTCCATGATTCATATCCTTTTTTTACAGTTGAAAACCATGCAGAAGCAGCTGCAAAAAAGTTGAGGCTGTCATCAAACCATATATATTGCGGCGTGGGTGACGGATCAAAATATACAGGGTATAATTTCAGGTTTAATGGTTTATTATTTATGCTGATAGTTTTAGACAGCGGTTCACCCGCATGTGCAACTCCATCCGGTAAGATTGATGCGCTTCTATTCGGTTGTTGTAAAAGATATTTCAAAAGTAATTCCATCATGGCAGGACCGCCATCTCCCACACTATAAAATTTGTTTTCAAACGTTGCAGCTTTTCTTATACCATTAATTATCCATACCGCTGAATCATCCTGAACATTGAATGTTTCAGCATAGGAATTTTTATCATAGCTAACACCATTTGTGTTTACGCTGATAATATTGCCCGAACTATTTGTTTTCAGTATAGTAGCAATGCTGTCACCACGGCCTCTGTCATTATAACTATAAAAATAGTTATACGTTTTAGGTGAAGTTTTCCAAACCGTTTGAACACCTTTCACCTTGCCATGACTTACCACAACATAATTTGCTGTATCTGTTTGCGCACTTAAAAATTGGCTGTATAATAATATTAGCAGCAGCAGCTTTTTCATAATTAGTTTTAACGTGATGAACCAAATATAAATAGATTCTATTATGAAATATAACCGGTTTATCTAATCATGATTGCAAGGCTGCGGTGCTAAAGCAAAGTAAGTAAAGTAAGCAGGTATAATATTAGAAGTGTTGCCAAACCCCTGTAAAGCAAACAAGCCAATGTATTTAGGTTGAAAATTAAATTCAGTAACAGCGGCATCTTTAAAAGCAAAGTTTTTTGTAGAACTGCTGGAATATAACAAACGGAATTTGTCACCAGATTTTTCAATACGCAATGCAGAATAAGTAAGATTGTTGGCTACAAGATTTTTGCTTGTTGAATCAAGTGTAAATAAAGGAATGTGTGCTACTTCTTCCGGTTGAGATAAGCCATTTCCTATTGACTTTATTGCCTGTATAATTATTTCTTTTGGCCTTGAAAAGCCGCCGAAGAAATCGTTATAAGCTAATGATAAACGCAGGCTTTTATAATTATAATTCGTGTCTTCCATTAATAAAATGCCAGCCTGTTGCCATTCATGTTGCGGAAAGAAATTTTGAAGATGCACTTCCGTTGTAAAACAATCCGCATTAATTTTTCTGAGTAGTAAGTTTTGTATTTGTGGCTGATGAATTGAATCCGGCCAGTTATCACCTGTTAATGTAAACAGTGAAAGTGCATTTGGTTTTTGCGAACGCTTGTTCCAAAACATTTCGTTTTTGTTTTTTACAAACCATCCATTTCGGTTTAATGAATCATCATTTAAAGAATGAAAATTATCTGTAAAATTTTTTGTTTTGGAAGCATGCAGGAAAAAAAATATTACAGCAGTTATCAATATAATAATTATAAAAATAGGAGCTATGTTTTTTTTTGATTGAGGTTTTGCAGCAGCTGCCTTGTTATTTGAAATGTGTTGTTCTTTATATTGAAACCAGTATGGAAAATGATTTGCTGTTGATTTACGTTCCGTTTCCGTTGTATATGGTACGTTTAACACATAACGCGCTAAAGAATCTAATGTGGATACGGATGGGTTTTCTTCTTTGTCGCCGCTGACATCTAAAACAAAAAATGAATAATTCTTCAGACTTTTCCAACCAACAACCAAACCAGTTTTTTCAAAAACCTGGTTGTATAAAACCTTGCTTTCTGTTTCTGTAAGCGGTTGTTCCAACGCATGCCCGAAACATTTTTCAGTTGCTTCTTTAAACAAAATCACAAATACTTTTTTACTTCCGGCATCCATAATTACTCAATGTTTACGCAGTTTCCGTTGCATTTACGCAATGTTTCCGCTGCGGTTCCGCATTCCACATTTTAATAAAGGCAGTTTTACAATCAAGTTAAAACACAAAAATATGAAGTACATAATTGCCTTTTCATTTTGCTTTTGTTTTGCGTCTGCGTTCTGCCAACAGTTGCAATTACATTATGATGCACGCCACACAATTGACCCATCATATAATGCAAAGAATTTTGCCACACTTTATTTTGAATATTTTAAAACACAGGATTCAGGCAAAGCTTTTTTTAAACCCGGTTCTTTCTTATTAAAAATGCAGGCTGATTTTTTGGGTGAACAAAGCAACCTGGGTAAATTTTATATGCAGGTTTCTGAAACATTTCGTTTGTGGCAGCCAAAGATTTTTTTAAATGTTCAATACAGCGGCGGGCTGGGAATTACTGTGCCGAAAGAATACAGTTACTATATCAATAACACATTTTCGCTGGGACTTGCTTATCCTTTTAAATGGAAGAACGCTTATTTAAGCAGCGTGATAAATTATAAATATATTCCTTACAAAAAATCAAGTTCTGATTTTCTTTATACGTTGTATTGGTGGAAAGGATTGAGTAATTACAAACAGGAATTTTCAGGTGATTTTTCTATCTGGACAGAAAATAAAAATCATGGTGACGATTTTACAAAAGATATGCATGGCAAACGGTTCTTCTTTTTTGCTGAACCACAATACTGGTACAATTTGAACAAGCAGTTTTCTGTTGGAACAAAACTGAACATGTATTATCATGTGTATACAAATCAAAATTTGTTCGAGATTTATCCAACGCTTGGTGTGCGATGTAAACTTTAAATGCGCTTACATTTTCGGTTGCTTTTCTACCAGGTATTTCCAGTAACGTTTTGGCATGTGCTGAATATGCAGCTTCATATTTTTTCTTGCTTTGATATTTACATTGTCGAAATAAGTTTGCCATAACGATTGATATAAATCTTCTTTCTCATCATGAATCGTTTGCAGCGTTTCATGATTATTTATACTTTCTGCAAAGTTGATGAACACTTCGCTTACTGTTTCTTTATCAGAGTATAAACC